>JASLVU010000044.1 GCA_030741225.1 Candidatus Poseidoniaceae archaeon
ACTTCATGCTGATTTCCAAGCAACTGCCAGTCATTTGGAAGAGGTACAGATGAATCATAAATTGGTTTTAGTCGCTGCAGGAATGATTCCTGAATCTCACTTGGCAGAGATCGAACCGGAACGTCAACTCGCATGGATGGTTGAACAGTTGCATGGAACAATGAACCCTGATGGACTTTCAATTCCTCTCATGGGTGCCAAAGCATCAGACATCGAGATTTCCACCCTCGAGGATGAGATTCAAAGAAAATTGAAAATTATCGTTAAAGAGCAAGGTCATGAAAATTTGCAAAGAGTCGTCCCTCTGCCGAGCGAAGCTCGTGAGATTCAAGCCCACTTCATCAACGGTCGACTTCACCTACGATGGTGAAATTCACCGTGGCGGGACCTTCGTCAAATTGGAGATTTCTTCACCCATTCTACCAAGAGCTTGAGTTGCAGCAGTTTGATGCTGCTCTCCCATTTCATCACGGCTGTAACGAGCCTGCTCAAACATATTATCGAGGGCAAGCAGTGAATCCTCTGAAATCTGCGGCATTGCCTGACGAATTGCCATTTCAAACTCACGAACCGTTTCGAAGTCTCGTCGCAAGAAACCTCTTTCTTGGAAAATTGAACAGAGATTCTGATAACAGGTGAAAATTGATTCACGAACCGAGTCACCAGCTGCCAAGAGTTCAGCAGTGTAAGCGAAGACTTCTGCCGCTTCCTCAAGAAGTTCAGAGGATTGCCGGCGTCGATACATGACAACACCTGCAACAATCAAACCGAGAAGGATGAGCGTTACAAGATATGCCCAACTCGGTAATTGTGATTCATCGACTTGGTATTCGTAAGACGGGTTAATGGCTTCACCATATTCAAGTGCAAATTCATCCAATGTTTGTTGAGAAAGTCGTGGGTCATTGATGAGAATCTCCATGTACACCTCTCCCCAAACGCTTGAATCGCCATAGGGTGGGTCGGAGTTGAATTCGAAAGCAGCTACACCGTCAGAATCGGTAAGAGGTTGAATTGGGGTGGAGAGTTGTGTGCCGTTTTCAGAGTAGAGATAAATCGTCACGGTAATTCCTTCAACTCCTTGGAGAGTGTCCTTCGCAGTGATGAGAATTGAGCCACCAATATCTTCCTGTTTGTCTTCGATGACATCAAATGGAATGATGAGAATTTCGGCGTTTATCTTTACAAAAATCGGATGACTTACACTTGCCGAATTCAAGTAATGTTCATCATGGCGAGGTGTTTCCAGATGCAGATATTGTGCACCCGGATTAAGGAAAACCGGAGCAGTAGCAGTCAATGAAAAGTTTCCATTCGACCAAACGACTTCTAATTCATCCAAACATCGAGCACCGTCATTTTGTTCCAAGCAATTTGAAGCATTACCTAAGTAAAGGGTCACGTTGTTGAAGACCTCACCTTGACCACCAATTTCTGCTACTGAACCAGTGAGAAGGATTGGAGAAAATACAGAATCAGAACGAACGACAATATTCGAAGAAGTCTCATCAATAGTGATTCGTGCATTCGACCAAACAGTTGCTGTCGAAGTTGCTTGAGCGCCTAGGTGAGCGTCTGTACCCGAAAACACAATTTGGAACAAATGATCTCCACGTGCCAAATCCATTGTAGCGGGTACCAAAGCAGACCAACTGCCGTCAGATCCAGTAACCAACGAAGCAACCTCGACATCATCAAGACGTAAACTCAAATCCATACCCGAAAGTCCGTCGTTGTTCACTGTATCAATGTCATAGAGCCGTCCACTCAAAGTCCACAAATTACCCCGAGTAGCATCTTTGCCATCTTCAAAGACAAGCGTCACGTCTGAACGATGGGCAAGGAAGAAGGTTGTGTTACCTGACCCTGAACGATAGAATCCTTGAGAATCAACATTGGCAAACAATGTGTTGTTGCCAAAGGCAAATGTATCTGGAACTGCCCAAAGGAAAGTAAAGTCTCCAAGGGAATCTGTCTCAACCGTAGCAATGATTAAACCTTCAACCTCCAAGTCAACAAAGTGATTCGGAATTCCTGAAAGTTGGTTATCGACAACACTACCAGAAATTGTTGCGTTTTGACCTACAGCAGTAGGGCTATCGATGTTTACAGTGACCAGAACCGGGCTATACACATCCCAAATGCCGGTTGCGTTACTCGGCAAATAGAATGTTGTGCCAGTAAATCGGGTTTCCAAATCAACAGGACCCAACTGTGCATCAGAAGGTACAGGATAGACAGCAGTGAACAATCCGGTTTCATCTGTTGTAACATTGGTCATCCATTGTCCACCAAGCCAAACTTCTACGGTAAGATTTCCAAGTGGGGCATCGACGATGTCCAACAGTCTACCTTGGATGGTCATTGAGGCTTCACGATCTACCGTTCCTGATGCAGTCAACAGAAGAATCTTGGTTGGTACACTTACATTGAAGTCAACCTGAGCCTCGCTCGGGAGATAGAAATCTGGGTTTGCTGGATCTCCGACACCTATTGGGTCAACCCAATCTCGTCCTCCGAGGAAGCGTACCTGGATTTGGTGAGTACCAGCAGAGATATCCTCTGGTAGAGTGTAGGGCAAAGTGTAGTTTCCAGTAACTGGGTCGGACTCAACACTCGAAACTGGTACTCCATCGACCAGAAGGTAAACGATTCCTAAAGAGGGAGTACCATCAATTGTCAGTGACTGGTTCAGGTCATCAAGGAGTGTACCTTCGACAATAAAAGAGTCCCCAGCAATCAATGTTGAGGGAGACGATGTAATTGTGAGACGAGATTGAGCAAGTACTGCGAACTGCGTGGTTGAGTTGGAGCCCAATAATCCTGTAGAGCCAGGAATTCCGGAGAATTGTGCGTCTAAATCGTTGAATCCAACGCTTTGGTTCGACGGAACTGAAAGATTACCAAAGGCTGTTCCGTTTGCAAAAGTGGTCAAGGTAACACTCACATCCGTTCCTCGCAAAGATACAATGATTGTTTGGTTATCGACTGGCTGAAGTGTATTATCACGTAGCAGAACTTGTATTTTTACATTATTTCCACGCTCTGTTCGGTCATTGAGTGAAGGCGAGCCCAAACCATCCAAAGCGGGTTTAACAAACACCAAGGTGGTAAATCCTCTGCTGTCAAAGGATGAGTTGTTGGTTGAACCGATATAGTAATTCACAACTGGAATATACGATGCTTCGAGTGAGTGATTTCCAGCCTCAAAGAAATCACTGAGCAAGAGGCTGGCATTCCAAACGCCTCCGGCAGTTACAGAACCTCCCGTAACAGTGAAACCTGTCGGTTGTCCGTTGATGCTAAACAAGATGTTTGAAGGCAAAACACTTCCATCACGCTGCTCTAAGCCACTGCCGTTATCGCTGATTACCTTTCCAGATACATTAAACGAAGTTCCAGCAACTGGATTAGCTGCAATTGGATCAACAACCAAGAAAGTCAAGGAACGAATTGTGATAGTCGAGAGATTCACTTGGGTCAACAACAGATCTGACGAGCCGTTAAACACCAATGACACAACAATGAGGCCTAGTGGATGAGAGTATGGAATTGTATGGCTGAAATTTGCATATCCTTCTCCGTCGGTTTGAGTGCCATTCAGCCATGTTTCGTGGAATTGAATATCAACATCGTATCCAGCTAATGGTGCAAACAAATCTGATGCTTCAAGTAAACGGCTGGTAATATTGATTGTCGAGCCACGATTAACAGTGATTGGATTAAGTGGTTGGATATTGTCAAATTGGCTTACACCCATAACCAACATTCCGGTTTGAGCAGTCGCTGTCAAGTAGAATGGAGAGGAACCTTCGATGACGGTAAGTACCAGTATCTTGTTTCCACGTTCCGTGCCGTTACCTGATGTGTCGGTTGGAACACTGATGTTGAAGGTACCGTTTGAAGTCGTCTGGTATGAAGACACCAAGGTTTCTTCAGGGTTGTTCAACCAAAATGCTGACATTTCGACGGCTGTCGTCAAAGGTCGTGCAGAATTATCGCCATCGAGAACTTGTCCCAAGACATTGAAGTTGAGACCTGCTGTGGTGACTGTCGGGGCTGAATCGATCCGAATATCACTTGGAACTTGAACGGTAAGGTTCACAACAGAGGAATTTCCGGTTCTACGGGTGTTACCGGGTGATAATCCTGAAGTTAGATCATCGTAAACAACAACAAGAACATCATAATAGCCCGGATTTGTGCTTGAAGCGTTCCATTCGAAAGTAGAGTTACCTTCACCATCGGTTGAAGAGGTGCCAAGGGATACATTGGTTCCACCCCAGTCGAAAATGTACTCTACCGATGCACCTGTAATGTTTGAGTTGTCCGCAACATCGGTGACTTTGGTAACAAATTCCACAGTATTGTTCACTTCGACAATCAAAGCCGAACGTTCAGGCTCGACCACAAATTCAGACTCAATACCAACGAGTAACGATGGAATGACAGGTTGTGCAGGAGGAAGGGAAGTATCTACAAAACGATAGTAAGGACCACCGAGAGGCGCCATTGAATCGAAATCCAAATTCAAAAGGAATTCATAAGAATCCGAAGGGAAATTTGTAGGTGCTGTAAAACTGAGATTAAAGCTACCTGTTGAGTTGTTCAAGAACCCTTGAGCAAGGTCAAGAGGGCCTTCAGGGGTACTCATCAACAACGAAATCATCGTCGCGTTGTTGGTTACGCGCGTGTTCGTGTAAAGTGCATCGAAAATATCCCCGTACACATAACTCGTATTTCCAAGGTGAGTCCAGTCTTGACTAACACTCAAGTTCCAAGCAATTTCAGCAGCAACACGAACTGGAAGAGTTATCGCTGATGGTTGATACAATTCAGAACCGTTGAAAGAAATTTCAAACCCGTAATCTCCTGCTGGCAAAGTTGAATCAAGAAGCCATGTGATGCTCAGTGTTTCGGACTCAGGGTCAACTGTTGTGTTCACCCATGTACCATTAAAGATGAAATCGAAGTTGCCTGACGCCGATAAATCCGAAATTTCACCTCGGTGGTCGTTCATTGTCACGACAACCACTGCATCAAAACCACGCAATTGAGAGTTTGATTGAATGCTAAATTCGAGAAGTCCGCGCAAAAGGTATGGGCCACCTGCAGTGAGGTTGGCATCATCTGTGGCCTCAATTGCATCTGGGAAGAATCGAAGTTGAATTTCTGTAATGCCGGCACGAATTTGAGCGTCTGCTGAATCAAGGAAATGTTGGATACTAAATGTTCCGTTCACACTTAGATTGAAAATCTGAACCCAGTCTTGAGAACTTCCGTTTGGACGAATCGACAACGAAAGATTACCTGGCATTGCAACAGGTGACGCACCGGTTGTAAGCGTCGAACCGTTTATCCAAATATCGTCGTTAAGTAGCAAGATGCTGTTGTTCAAAAGCGGACCTTCAAGTGTTGCGGTCAAGTTCGGAGCATCACGAATGTCAAGTAAAATGGGAGTTGTCGAAGGACGCAAATGGAATTGAGGAGGAGTAATTGAAGAAATCTGTGTGTCTTGCCAGCCAGAGAAGCCCAATGTAGCAGAAATATTGGTTTTGGTCTCGAAAGGATCGAGTTCAAGATCAATACTCCAAGTACCGTCATTATTGATAAAAGTGCTTAGGTTGGTAAAGCCAGACACAGAAGATGTAAAGGAAAGCCACACTGAACCTGGATTCACCTCATCAGCACCTACTGATTCCAGTTTATTTGCTGGAATATTCTCTAGAGATAAAGTACCTTCAATGACAGTTAGAGCTCCAGCACCAGCAATTGGTGCGTTGATTGCATTTGGAGCAACATGCTCAATAATGGAATCATCAGTAACATTGACATAACTGTCATAGACTATTCCGGATTCAGAAATGTATGTATCTTGGACCAAAAGTATGACTATTCTGTACATACCTGGACCGTCCAATTCCGGTGGTGAACCGTTGAAGGAGAAAGTTCCGTTTTCAAGCGTGTCGGCAAAGCCGATTTCGAAATTTTCACTCGCAGATGGCCCCGGAATGAATGCTTCGAGACCAACAGGTACAAGATAACCCACAAGTGGATGGAGTGGAACTGAAGTGGAATTTTCAGTGTATCTAAGATGTCCTTCGATGGTCAATGGGCTTAAACCGTCTCTATCATAGGAAAGGTTCGAAATCGTCTGATTGACAATTTCGACTTCTTCAGCAGGGGGACACGCATCAAATGCAATCCAACCAAGATCGGTATTACCATTGGCTACGTTTTGTTGAAGACGGACTTCACCCCATGTTGACAGATCACTGGAGAATACAGTGTATCCATCTCCGTTCCATGTTCCACCAGAAAATCCAGTCACTTTTCGAGCAGGAAGACCTGCAAGCCGAGCCATGGTAACAAATGCAGTGTTGAATTCAGAGCAAGTACCTTCCCGTACATTTTGGACCAAATTGACACTCAAATCTTGAGTTGATTCGATTCCTGAACCTCCATAATTACGTTTGAATTCTGTTGTAGCATTTCCTTCAGAAAGGAACGATTGCAGCGCAACTGCGCTGTCATAAGCATTGGTTGAACCAGATTGTGTCAGAATCGCAGAAGTGACGTTAAGAAGATATGAATTTGGATGGGTTGGATCGGTAAATGTGTCAGGAAGAATCAATTCGTATGTCGAATTGGTTCCGGGTACAGAAGACGCTGCGAGTGTCGACCAATCGAAGTAATATTCCTGAGCTTCTGAATATATCTCCTGCACTGGACCCGTCTCGACAAAAATATTGTGTGTATCATTTGAACGCTCTAATGTGGCTGCCGGGTCGACAATAAAAGAGAGATTTGAAAGATCATTGGGGACGGGTAGATTCCCTGTTTGTAAACTGGTCTGATATTTCACAAACCATTCAATGGTTCCGTTTGAGAAAGCAACATCAGCAAGATGCGTCTCGTTCGACGATGGAATTACCATGGCTTCGAATGGATGTACCTCAGCGATGTGTGCATAGGAAGTACCGGTGTAGAAATCGTTAGTATACACCCTCCAGCGATGGATTTTATCCAAATCGACCTCACCTGATGAATTGTTTGCCCAAAATACCACTTCGGAAGGAAGATAATCATCGCTTGGGTCAAATGGGTCTGTGGGAGAGCCTACACAGTTGGTCAACCAAAATTGTTGAGGACATTCTATCCCGTCGATAACTCCGCCACCATCAGTGTCTGGATTCGTCCAATCCAGCCCGGATTGATTCTCCACAGCATCGGGTATTCCATCACCATCAAAGTCTGAAGGTAACAAGTCATCTATCGGATTATTTTCAGGATTTGTTCCATCAAAATATTCATCTCGATCAGGGACACCTCCATCGTCAGTATCTTGGTCAGAATCATCAGTAACCCACACATCGGTAGAACCGTTCAAAATTCCAATCCAAGAGAGTTCACAGCCGACAGTTGTTTCAAAGAAATTATTCAATCCATCTAAATCATCATCAAGTAAATTTGAGCAAGGTTCATTCGGGTCGGTGTTTTGGAAGACCTCATCGAAATCATTCACTCCATCCGCATCAGTATCTGCTAAAGTCGGATTCGAAAACCATCCGAAGGTTCCTAGCAACTCCTGCCAATCTGCAAGACCGTCCGCATCGGAATCCACATAATCATCATCGCAATACTGCTGAGTCGTGGAGAGAGTGCCAGCGGCATTTGCAGAAGTGTGACAAAAAGAACCGTTACGATTCGCAACTTGAGTAACTCCAGAACCAGGACCTGACGATACCCCTTGCAGGACGTTGTTAACCGTAGCAGCATACGTAAATGAAATCCAAGTACCTGACGTGTTGTACCAACCCACTCCACCAAGTGGATTAAATCCAGTACCGTTCGTAAGTTCGAGGCGATTGCTTCCTGCATTCCATGCTACGACAGTGGTTTCGAAGTTCACAAGTGAATCACAAGGATCCGTCCCATGGGATACATTGCGCTCTTCACCGTCGTTGATTCCTCCAAAGTCAGTATCAGCGACATCCCAAAGCGTACAAGAGAGATTCTCCTCCCAGTTTTGAATACCATCATTATCTTCGTCTCCGGAATCTTCCATTCGAGTAGGGTCGGTTTCTCCAGGGTCCACTATGCCGTTTGAGTTCAAATCTTCATCCCCATCGTCAAAGGCATCACCGTCAGTGTTGTTGTCACGAGGATTGCTTGCTTGCGGAGGATTTCCGTAAGCACCGTTGATTTCCACTCCATCCGAAATCCCGTCTCGGTCTGTATCGAATGCAGTAGGGTCTGTAAGAAGAGTCAATGCCTCATAGGAATCGTTCAACCCGTCGCCATCAGTATCTGCACGTTGAGGGTTGGTAGAAGTAATGCCGTCAACTTCGGCAGTGAATGTTGCACAACCACCCGGGCCTATGCCATCGACAGGGTCGCACGGGGAAGTCGTCTCTGTGACCAAGCCATCAGGTCCGTTTCGGAAACAGGGTGTAGAGCCACACATCGTAGTCCATGTTGGATTCACGTATTCGAGTAAATTGATCAAACCATCATTGTCAGGATCTCCGTTTGGTCCGTCTGCATTGGAAGGAGATGTTGCGTTCAATCCATTCGCAGCCTCCCAACCGTCATCCATTCCGTCGCCGTCAGTATCCCATCCAGCTACATCTTCGTCTTCAATACCGTCTCCATCGTCATCATTGGAGGAGCAATCTGCATCCCCATCATTGTCTGAATCAGCGGAATCGATGAATCCATCTTTGTCATCATCAAAGCCATTGGTACAAATATTTCCAACTGGGTCTTCGTCACAAAGAATGGTGTTCCCTGTTCCATCAGAACCGCTGTCTCCACACCCAGGCCTGTTGTATTGCAATGCATTTTCTTCATCCCAATCGTTTACTGGAACAGTACCGTTCCACCATACTCCACGGTCAAGAACGCTCGGTGTGGATGAACTGTCCCAGTTTGGAGGTTGGAGGTATGTGTATTCCTGTAAGTTCGACATTCCATCGCCATCCGGATCTCCAACAGCACCGTCTCCCCCATTGCTTGAAAGTGGGTCAAGACCATACTGCCATTCCCATCCATCTGGCAATCCGTCGTTATCCGAATCTGGGTCATTCGGCGCAGTGTTCATGAGGTATTCCAAACCATAAGTAAGACCGTCGCCATCTTGGTCAGAAGCAGCCAAAGCATCAAATGAAATGTAAGGTATTGCTGCAAATGTCGATAGAATCATCAATGATGCAAGAGTAACGGATTTGATAGCATCTCGATGCTTGAGAATTTGGAGTTGGAAGCGCGGCTCGGAGGGGGAAACTGTCGTTCGCATTGCTTTCACTAATGTTGGGCTGGTTTGATGACTCATAAGGGAAATGGTGCGATGTTCATACAATAATCAAATTCGACAGGTTTGACAGGAAATTCACTTCCGAAAAAAAGCCTCGCAGCACCCTCTTTGGAAAGAGATTCGGCACGAATATCGACCGATAGAAGAAATTTTATCAAAAATCGTCAAAATCAGAGAAACTATTTCTCGTGAGCAACTGAAATCTCAGATTTCATCGAGTTCGTCAAGAAGTTCGATTTCATCTTCTTCTTCGACAAGAGGTTCTGGAATATCCATCTCCTCAACCTCTGGCAACTCAACATCCGCCTCGATGTAGTTTTGATTCACTTCATTGACGAGTCCTGCCGATTTCCCTCTTCGATATACTGCGAAGATAAGAACGAATACAAGTCCTGCTCCAAGCGCTATGGTTTGAGCGCCAGGCCGGATAATTTCATTGATTAAGCACGATACTCCTGAGCACTCAGTAAGATAAGTGAACGTCACGATTTGAGTGAATTCACTATCGTAAGGTACTTCTTCATCCATTGGAGTGACCGTGAGCTGTATTTCTGCCTCCTCGCCGTTCTTTAAGTTCGCAGGTGGAGTCATAGAGACTGAAAAGTCCTTAATCGAATACGCAGGGAGCGTTAGAAGAAGGAAACTTCCTCCCGTTTGGTCAGATGATGCACGAATGAGACCATCCCATCCATTCGGTTCTTCTAGGGTGATCACTACATCAAGCGGGATGTTGTTATCGTTGGAAATTTTAAAATTGATGTTGCGTTGAACTTCCGAACTAAACTGTATAATCTCGCTGCTAGCATCAGTAATCGTTAATCGACCAGCCACAACTTCCTCTCGAACCTCGACTGTTACTGGAAGATCAAAATACCGAGCCTCTTCCGAATCAACTCCTTCTTCAATCACCCGTACAAATACAGTATGAAGTCCAGCCTCGACGTTTTCACCAAGAGTCATGTCAAGTTTTAGGTCAACATACTCATCTTGTTCAAGATAAACGACAACCATGTTTGTTTCGGTACCGTTGGAGAGTTGATAATCCCAGGAACCATAGACGGTAGGCTCACCATCGTCATCCTCTAAGTTCCTTTCCAAATCCTCGGGACTGATGATTCGCCATGTTGTTTGTCCCAAGGTGTCGGTTGAGTCCGTGATACGCATGTTGTAGTATACACTGCTACCAGGTGCAACAGGCCCGACTGAACCGAGAGTTCCTCCGTCAATATCAGCAATAACCTCGACCAGAATACCGAAAGTCCGATGTACAGTGAAAGCAACATCAGTGCTGAGTTCAGAATCACTGCTGCTTGAAACGGTTAAATCAACCAAACCAATGTCTTGGGCGTCACGGTCGCTTGGTGGAAGGACATCCATGCGAACGGTGAGAATTTGATTGGAACCAATGTCAGGAGTCACATAATAGAACCCATTGTCAGACTCTGAGAGTTCGAGGTTTGTGTCGTTGTCGTAAAACTTGTACTGCCATCCATCAGGGAATTCATTAATGCGCAAACGGAATGAATCGGTGATGAAACCAGCGTTGAAGATATCAACGAAAAATTCTCCACTTTCATCGCCAGCATCAACATAATGCGACAACGTTTCATCGTATGCCTCTTCGCGGGTTGAATCAGCAATCTGTATCTGATGCTCAAAGTCTTCAAAGATTGAAATCCGGGGTGGTGCAAGAACTTCTGATTCCTCTAAGGAAAGGGTGATGGTCTTGATTGAGACTTGGTCATTGTTGGCGTTTTCAGTGTCAGCGAATGCCCGTGCTTCGACCTCGATACTGCTTGGAGCTGAGGTCAAGTCACCGTCAACCACATCAAAAGTCAATATGGGCCTTGCAAAGGTTTTGCTGCTGTCAAGAGTGTAGCCTCCTGG
>JASLVU010000045.1 GCA_030741225.1 Candidatus Poseidoniaceae archaeon
CCTCTACATCGGTTGTTGAAAGCCCGAGGATATCATCTCTCGTGTGAATCAAATGGGACAATAGAAATCCCGGAAGGTCTCATCGACTGGATCTGTATTTCTCCTAAAGACCAAATGTATCCCAATGTAAAGGTACGTCAAAGAACAGGTGACGAACTTAAATGCGTCTATGTGGGGCAGGATTTGAGTCTTTATGATGACTTATTAGATGGATTTGCACATCATTTTCTTCAACCATGTTATTTCGAAAATGAATCAGTAGAATGGAACGGGAAAAATTTTGCACTTACCGAGGATATTGTGAAGAAATCGCCGCCATGGAGACTCAGTCTTCAGACACACAAGTGGATGGGAGTGGACTGAATTGGCTCGTGCTGTAATGGCCCTATCCGGTGGAATGGATTCCACAAGTCTACTTCTGCGACTTCTTGCTGACGGATTCACAGTTGATTGCTTATCGTATAATTACGGGCAAAAGCATAGTGTTGAACTTGAGAGGGCTCAAATGAATATTCAATATCTCGCAGAAAATGGGTTCATTGTCGAACACAAGATCATCGATCTTTCAGGTGCAATGGCGGCATTTGATAGTTCATTGATAGACTGCGGCGCATCTGTTCCAGAGGGGCATTATGAGGCACAACAAATGAAATCAACAGTCGTTCCGAATCGTAATGCCATATTTTCATCCATTCTGTACGGTTACGCGTTGTCGATTTCATCGAAAGAAGATTGTAATGTTGAAATTGCGTTAGGTGTCCATTCCGGTGATCATGAAATCTATCCAGATTGCCGCCCTGAATTTTATAACGCCCTTGAGCATGCTTTCGCTATTGGTAATTGGGATAGTGAAAAAATCAAGTTCACATTGCCTTATCTCGATGGTGATAAGACCTCTATACTTCTTGATGCTCAAGAGGCTATTGCGCAGATGAATCTTGATTTTGATACTCTGTATCGTAATACGATTACATCATATAATCCTGATGAAGATGGAAGAAGTTCTGGTAAAAGTGGCGCTGATATTGAAAGAATACTTGCATTCAATACTATTGGAAGAAAAGATCCTGTTGAATATCAAGAATCTTGGGAGGATGTTCTTCAACATGCAATTCAGACCGAACTACAGCACAAGGAAGATGAGTATAAGCAACGACTTACTGAAGAGCAATACTATGTGACGCGCCAAAGTGGAACCGAACGAGCATTTACAGGATTGTACTGGGATGAGAAAAGGGATGGAGATTATTTTTGCATTTGTTGCGGACATTTGCTGTTTACCGCAGAAATGAAATACGATTCTGGTTGCGGGTGGCCTTCTTTCCACACCGAACATCCCGGAGCTGGGATTACGCGCATAGACGATTTTTCACACGGCATGCGAAGGATTGAGGTCCGATGCTCGAAGTGTGATGCTCACTTAGGCCATGTGTTTAACGACGGGCCTCGCCTGCATGGCGGGGAAAGGTACTGCATTAATTCTGCATCTCTTGATTTTGAGGAGGATGAACAATGACAACACGAATACGTAGATATGTTGAAACGGACACCGGGCATAGAGTTCCGAATCACAAAAGTAAATGCCGACACATGCATGGTCACCGCTACAGGTTTGAAGCAGAAATTGAAGGCGATGTTGTTGAGGCCTCTGGTGTTAGCGAAGAGGGGATGTTGATGGATTTCTCTGATGTGAGTTCGATATTGATGACGCATGTACATGACGTCATCGACCATGCCTTTGTGGTCTATGAAGGTGATATGCTAGCTCGAAGTGCCTGCGAATCGATGGGTGAAGGACACAGGACTGTCGTGGTACCTTTCATCCCGACTGCAGAAAATCTTGCCAAATGGGCTTTTGAGCAAGTTGAACCTCATATCAAAACCTCATACGGAAATAAACTCCGCCTAGTGGCGATGCATGTTCGCGAAACTCCCAAAAGCACAGCATCTTGGTATCCGAGTCATTCTTCTTCCTGAGGTGTAATTTTTCTACGCCGTTCGCGGCGCCATGCCTCATTTCCTTCAACATATTGCAATGCTGTAGTAGCATCGAGAATTCCACCTATGAGGCGTGTAGCTTCGTCTTCAGTGGGAGTCGAACGCATGATACTGCGGCGAAGACTTTGAGAAAAACTCTCTCTTCTTTCTTGATTACCGGGCAATGACTCACCATATTCCTTGATTCCTTGATTGAGGATCTTGTGAAGAGTTGGGTTTAAACTTCGTTCCAGAGGAACAATATTCGGAATACCTGGATCGTGACCTTGGGATGAGATGACCGATGTACGATGCAACTCGTATACACAGGCATTAACTGCATGTGAGAGGTTTGCAATCGGATAACCCTCCCATGTTGGCAATGTGACCAAATAATCACATTTTGCTAATTCATCAGCTGAGAGGCCCATACCCTCTTCACCGAAAATTAATGCAATTGAATCTGTAAATGTTTGGAGATGTTGAGATAACTCCCATGGATACGAAAAATGTCGAAACGATGTCTTTGAACCTACCTCTCTCTTCCCAGAGGTTCCAACCAGTAGAGAACAATCACTTGTAGCCTCTTCAATTGTATCAAATACAACACATTCATCGAGAATTCTTCCCGCATGTTTCGCCCGGTTTCGAGCATCAACATCATCGGGCGAACACACAGGAGACACCAATCGTAAGGATGTAAAACCGTAATTCAACATCGTTCTGCAGACAGCACCAAGGTTTCCAGGATGAGTGGCACCAACCAAAACGATATGAAGAGAATATGTTCGCTTTGGAAGAGGTAATTTCTGTCGGTCACCCATTTACTCCTCCTCCATTTGGTGAATGTTGGCAGTGGTAAATTCGAGAATCCAATTTGGGTTACAAGGCTGATACATAAAAAACAGGAAACCCCCGTCTTCTCGATCTTTCATTACAAGAGAACGTTTACGTATGCCGTGTTTGTTTCGAAGATGGAGAATCAAGGATTCAAGAACTTCTTTTTCAGAGTGATGCACCGAAACGGGAGTGCGGTCCCAATCGACACGCACTGTCACGTTATCGCCTCATTCAATCGACTCGACGTTGCCGGTAACGAGTGACATACCCTGCAATCCAATTACGAAGTTTCTTTGACTCAACATCAGTGAGTTGCTGTACCATCTTCTTGTTGTGTTCAAAATCATCAGTGAATTTTTCACCGTGGTCTTCGACAAGATGTATGGCGCGAATTTTAATAAAACTAGGTCGAATATTTCCCATATTTTTCACTCCTCAAATAATTTTACTTCGATTGGAATATCTGGTTCATCGTGACGAGTAACCTGTAGACGAATCTTTCGTGGAGGGTTTTCAATACCTCTTGACCAAATTTTTTCATTGACACTTGGATCAATCCATACTTCCTCATCTTCGCTAACCTTTAGATGATGGATGACATGTTCCCGAATGATCTGGATAGCACGTGGTGCTCTCTTGTAGCGGGTTATTCCCCAAGCTTTACGGAGTGGGACGGTTAATTCTGATTCATTTGCACGTACCATGATATCACCTCAGCGTTGGAGCTTGCTACGGCGCCAGTGGTGTCGCTTCGGGTGCGACACAGTGTTTCGGTCGGTCTTTAGCATGACCCATACTGGGACACGGCGGTTCTGCTTCCCCACTTTCATGAGGCGTATTTTTTTTGCTGCTGGTTTATTTCTAGACATGTTCGAGCACCTTTTCAGATTCTTCGGATGGACGCACTACGGCGGCTCTTGGATTGTGATGCAAGCAAGGCTTTCAACTGATCATCAGACATGATATGTGGGATTTTGCCTTGGTTGTGGAGTTGGACAATAGTTCGCTTAATTTGTTCAGCGCGTTCAGGGGTTGCCAATTCAATCGTTTTAAGACGTGAACGGGCATCTGGAGAGAGAATTCTTTTCATAGCAGCATCAAGGCCTTGAGAGATTTTTTGAGCCTCGTGTGCTTTGATTTCAGCATCTGCCTGTTGAACGGCTTGCTGTTCAAGCTGCTTTTGTAGAGCTGCTCTGCGTTGTTCACGGAGTAGGTTCAACTCATCGTCTTGAGTGGATACCATACTTGTCACCTCGCTCACTTCCTTCAGTACTTTGAAAGACCCGGATATTGTTCTTCAGCAATTGCACGGCATTCGTGTGCCACTGAATCGATAAGTTTGTGTCCTGCTGCAGTAATTTGGCGACCCTTGAAAAGTTGAAGTGAATCACCATTTTCATCTTCGACAACTCGTCCTGGGACCTTCTCAACAAGTCCAGAAGATTCAAGCTGCTGCAAAGAGGTTCGAATAATATGGCGAGATGCTACACCTGGAGTGTTCGGCCCTGCTCCGTTGTCTTTACGCCCTCCGAATGCTTGAGCAAGATGAGTCACTCCTATTGGTCCTTCACGAGCAACCTTACGAAGAATTGCTGCAGAGCGAATAAACCACCAGTTGGTCTGAGTAGGCGGACGTTCGCGGTCAGCACCTGTTTTGACGAATTCAGCCCATTCAGGGGTTGATACACTGCCCGATTCTTCAAGTCGCGCAGCAAGAGCTGGGTTAAGGATTTCAGCGGGTATATCGTAAAGAGTCGTCATGACAAGACACCGAGCAATTTGCCGACCGAACTCCCCTATATGAAGAGAACGGGTACAGCAGACTTCGTGAAACTCTCAAATATCTCTCAGTTAAACGAAAAAAGTTGAGAACAAGGGTTCAAGTTAGGGGGGTTCTTCGGGTGTACAATGAAGAAGGCTCTGGCTCAGAACCCTAACCTTTTACGAACGCTGCTCGGGCTTTCAGTGACCTTAATTGTGTTGTTATCGTATGCAGTCTATGGAGCCACTGTTTCACCTTCATACTACATTTACGATACAGAAACGAACCAGACAAATCACGAGATTATCGAACCTACACGGATATATCAAGAATCTACCAACACGACAACATGGTCTTGGGACGTTGCTGCGAATGGCTCGAATCTAACTTGGATACACTTGACAGCAAGTCAACTCTCGACGGACTCCAAAGTTCGACTCATTAACGCAGCAGGCTTGTACAGTCACCGACTGCTAGGTATTGAAACGGACCAATCATTTAGTTGTGCTGAAGATTGTCAAAAGAACACAACGCATGAGGTTGATTCGGATGACAGAGATGAAGTTGAAATTCACGCACTTACGTCACGAGACCCAGCGAGGAGAAACAACGGTACTGTTTATGGAGAAAATATTGAATCGGCTACCATAAAGGCCAAGGAATTGATCGAATACAACCATGTCCCCTCAGTGCTGCGAATAGAAGTTATTGAGAAAGGTGACCGTCAAACATCTCCAAACATTAACTTGGTTACCGTAAACGAGGAATTTGGTACTATTGAAGTATTTTCAGTTGATGCTGCAACAGAATTCCTCTGGGCTCTCGCTGCTGTAGTAGGGTGCTTTTCCATGGTATTAATTCCATCATTCACCGTTTATTTTGCAGCACGTGCGAAAGAGAAAAAGGACCAATTAAAATTGGAACAATCCGAACAGGATGTTTCCAAATCGATTAGCAGCGACGAGTGATGCCTCCCAAATCCCTCAAATAGATTGAAGTTGTGTGGCTCCTTGAGCACGATGGTAAAATACCCCGCTATATTCTTGGTCATGCTCCTACTTATCGGAGCAGTTCCAACAATAGATAGCGGTAAACTCGGCCAAACAGAACCTTACGAAGCTCATGGGCGGAGTACTGGCGTTGATGTCACAGTAACAAGTATCAATTTCAGTTACACGACACCATCCGATGCAGAAAAATATCAAATGTTTTCATCAAACTTTCCCATTCCTGGATTTGACCGCCCTAATATTCTCTATGTCTCAGACGCTGTCGTTGATGTTCCAATTCAAGTCGATATTACCGTAGAAAATTTGGGTACTGCGCCATCAGGAAACATCGACATTCACATCCTTATATTGCACAATGAATATTCACAATTTGAGTTGGAGAATCGCACCTTGATGTTAGCATCTCTAAACGGTGGAAATTCAAACACTATATCTGATGTCTTTACCCCAACATATTCTGGAAACCACACTCTCATAATTTCTGCTACACCAACTATCAGTGATGACAATCCACAAAATAATCAAGTCAATGGGGCGTTTACAGTAGCAAACTGGTATTTTAACTGCGACAATCTTGCTGGATGGACTGCAGGTTCAGAATGGGGTTTGAGCAGCGATACCGGGCTATCCTTTGGCAGCTCATGCCATGTCGGCAACGGACAATTTTCAAGTTATTCCAACAATGCTGCAACGGGACTTATCACCCCAGTCATGGATATGTCCGATGCTGTAGAAAATCCTCAGAGAACAAACGGGTTAAGTTTCTTTTATACAGGAAGTACGCAAAGTAACGACGTACTAAAAATTCAGGTAAAAACTGCTTTTGGTGGGTGGCATGATTTGCAAAGCCTAAGTGGTACAATCGATGCCGATTTTATTGATGGACAAAGTTATCAAACATTTACTGTAAACCATGCCGGAGCCATTTCACCACTCATTCCGGTGCCGCAAGAACATTATCATGCACAAACTCAGTTTCGGTTCTTTTTCGAAAGTGATTCCTCAAATACCGACATTGGATTCTATCTCGATGAGATGGTGTTTGTTTACGATCAAAAAGTTCGGGCAGAAGAATTCGCTTTGAGCACTACAGGAATCTCTACATCTGGTTCAATTGCTGGTGAATGGGGGAATATTCGTGTGGAATTAACAAACGATGGTAATATTTCTGATTTCTTCATCCCATCAGTAACAGGCCTACCGTCGAACTGGAATGTCTATTACACAAATATGAATGGAGTGTCCATACATCAAGATACTGGAATATTGTTATCGCCAGGACAAACGAAATCAATCGATATCAATATTCAGCCAGATGTGAATGCTTCAGTAGGATTCGAACAGATGACATTCACGGCAACATCCAGCCAGCATTCAACTGTGAACTCATCATTACCAATGCAGTTCCAGGTTGTTCCCGACAGAGTACCTTTCATCGTCAAACCCGAGTCGCCACCATCGTGCCCTCCAGGGAATTCCTGTCCGTTTACTGTTGAAGTACAGAATATTGGAAGTGCTACCGATGTGTTTGAACTCATGATTGATTCATCTGCATTACCAAGTGGTTGGGATGTTAACTTTGCCTGGACACAGGAATCGAAAACTATCGTGCGACCCGATACGCCTGCATACATTGATTTCATGATGACTGTGCCATTGGATGCGCTTCCTGACTCAAAATATTCCTTTTCTTTATCTGCAAGTTCAGAAAACATGAGTTCTCGGACTCATACTCAAAACATTGACATCTCTGCATCGATGATAAGTGATGCTGCTGTGGACGTTCAACCAATGGAAAGAAGTAAAAATTGGCTCATTAGTGCTGGGGAAACCGTTTCCGTTGAGTTTACGATTTGGAACAACGCGAGTAGGCAAGATATTTTCGCAATCTCGCTTGAGACCTCCGATATTGGGCAATGGATTGTCGATGGAGTACCAGAAATTCATGCGGTGATCAACAGTCAATCCACGAGCACTTTCAAAATCGATGTGACCGCTCCTTCAACTGCACAAGCAGGAGATAGAGGGCCAGATTTATCTCCGCGAATAACATCTATTCGCAGTGGCATGGTGTTCAATTCCAATGTGTTTGATGAGTTAATTGTTGAAACAGTAAGTGATCTTGAACTTCGAGTGGTTTCGAAACCATCTAAATTATTCCCAGGTGTTCCTTGTTTAGTAGAACTTGAAATTGAAAACAACGGGAATGGCCCAGTACAGGCAGATGTGTCCAGCATGACATTACCTGATTCATGGACCTGGTGGATATCAACAAACAATGTCAACACCACTGGGCCGTTTTCGTTGTCAGCACCCTATGATGCCCAAGACATAATTGATATCGATATTTGGATTGTTTTGCCAAGTTCTGAAAGGTCTGGCGAGGTCCATTCTCTTTCTTTTTCTGTATCCAACAGTGAGGGGTATGAAGATGTGAATCCTGTTGACAATCGAATTGAATTCGATACTGTCACAGGTTCCGTCCGAATTCCTCAAATTCTCGCAAATATGAACGAAACCTCCGCTTCGGTAGGGGGTACAAAATCGGTGAACGTCACGGTCAAGAACATCGGAAATGCTGCTGATGATTTATACAATGTTATGGCCTCTGTATCAGTCTCTCCTCCGAGTGATGACTTAATTGCATTCATGAGTGTCGGAAATTCAGGTACTTCTATTGAACTTGGTGTCGATCATATTTTCAATATGGAAGCAGGACAAGAAATGCCAGTATTCGTCGATGTCCTGATTCCAGAATCGGTTCCAATTAACACTCGAATTGTGATCACATTTGAGGTTCGAGCAGGAGTAGATGAGGAACTTCGCCCGTACCAGTTGTCCCATGACATTTTGATACTTGTCGATGAAAAGCGAGCTATGGATGTTCAGTTTGAAGGAGGTAAAAATCAAACCTTTGTTACCGGAAATGCAGTTCCACTTTGGATTAATATGACAAGCACTTCAAGTGTTTCAGAAACATTACTGCTGACTCTAGAGAAGCCCAAAGAATGGCAAACGGTGTGCCAAGGTATTCTCACGAATGCGACGGCACAAGAAATTCAATTTAGTGTTGGACACATCACTGAACAAAACAATGACATATTCTGCGAGTTGCACAGACTGGGTGGGGATTTATCAGGCACAGTGAATGTCAAAGTTGAATCCCTTGATGGAGAGTTGGCTTGGACCGAAAAACGAGATATTTTGTTCTCCCAGACACCGTCAGATGAATTTTCCATGAATGTTGAACTCATTGCATCATCTTTCGCATTGGTATTGCTTCTATCAATATTGCTCACTTTGCTCGTAATTAAACGTAAACGACGTAGTGCAGATTACTTCGTTGAGAATAATACCCAAGATACTGTTATCGCCCATCAAGAATCTGTATCCGGTCCACCAATATCTGCAACTCCAGTTCATATTCACGAACCAGCGAGCAGTGTTATATCACAGGAAATATCATTACAAAATCCTCCCGAATTACCTGCTAGCGGACTCCCTCCAGGATGGACTCTTGAACAATGGAACTATTACGGACACCAATATCTTCAATCGAAAAAGTAACATCCTCACCACTACAGGGCTCGCTATGCAATCGCAATCCTATCCTGACGCATGGTACTTGCTATGGATGGTTATAGCATTCTGTGGAGTTGCGACATGGTTCCTGCGAAACTTCACCGAAAGACGGGAAGCAACTCGGATGATTGCATTTACTGGAGTTGCTGCAATGCTTGTAATGGTGATATGGACATTTTCTGAGTTTTGAGGGTTTTTGATGGAAATTGTAAACACTGAAGACCATAGATATGCAAACACATATCCATGCAGATTACCGGTTTGGTGGGCGCGTACTGGAGAACCAGGTCCCCATATTGATGAAGAGGGAATCTCTGGAATGAAAATCGTATTACGAATAGAAAAAAGGTTTACACGTTTCGAAAGAATATTAGCAAGAATTTTGAGAGCTCCAAAAGAAATTCGCAGACCGCTTGATAAAATGAACAGTATGTTATGGGAATTGTGTGATGGAAGTCGTGACTTTCAAGCAATTTGCATAGCGATGGATGCATGTTTTCACGAAGATATTGCACCTGTTGTCGACCGAACTGCAGCTGGAATTGATGCGCTCAAATCGAGAAATTTGATGTCCATCCTCTCTCAACCGTTTACGAAGAAATGGAATATAGGCCCTGGTCTTGCACCACAGCATCAAAGATTGTCTGAACTCAACGAGGACAGCGATTACGATACGGAGCCTCGTTCAAAAAACGAACGACTCGTCACAGAAATCGAAGAAGGTTCTCAACAGGCCGGCCAATAGCGGTTGCAGCGCCTATATCTAACCAAGGTCGCTCCATTAGGTGACCGTTTTTTGAGAGAAACTGTGCTATCGAAGATTTATCTTCAACATCAAGTTCCGTTGAGTCTGCTAACTTGAACTTTTTATCTTTGAAGCGAATTGCCATTTTTGATTCACCATCGAGACGTTCGATAAGTGATAGAAGTGTTGCATAAGAGAGTGGTTCGTCTAAATAAAGGTGAATTTCGACATCAATGTTTGAATCTTGACACATTGCCAACGCTTGGCGTGATTTCGAGCATCGTGGGTTATGGTACAGAATCGCCATGGCATGTTGATTGGAACGAATTTTAAAGTGGTTGCCAAACAAGCCTTAGACCTATTCCATCGCTTTTATTGTAATGAAATGAAGAACCTCGGGCAGAGCAGCGAGTTGAATCAGATTCAGTAAACCAGGAGCCTCCTCGATGGATACGACGTTCCGAATCACTTGTATGGGCGGCCGATGACCGGTCATGTTTGCTGTAATCTGATGAAAAACAATCTTGACACCACTCCGAAACTTGACCATGAAGGTCAAGAAAACCCCATGGATTGGCCTTTTTCTGTCCAACCTCACGGGTAGATGCTCCCGAATTTCCAGCGTGCCAGCCATGTTCATTGAGGTCTCCATCACGATCTCCGAAGGACCAGCGAGATTTGGTTCCTGCACGTGCTACATACTCCCATTCAGCCTCTGTCGGTAGTCGCCATAAACCACGGAAACCCAATCGTTCAGATTCATGGTCGCTACTGTTTAACCGTGAAATGAATTCGATTGAATCATCCCACGAAACTTGTTCAACTGGTCGAAGACCAGCTGCCCAACCATCAGTAAAACGTGATGGATTGTCCTGCATAATCGCTTGCCAATGTGCTTGAGTCACGGGGCGTTCACCGCAAAAAAACGGTTCAGCAATTTCTACAGTATGAGGGGGTTGTTCAGAGCGTGTGCCGTTAACATCACCCATGACGAAAGTACCTGGTTCTACCAAAATGTAACGCCCACCGTACTCATCATCAAAATATGGTCGTGATTCAGCCATATCATCACTCATCAGGTGTACGAAGCAATTGGGCGGCCTTCATTACTGAATCAACAAGCCCATGAAGACGCTCGACATTCTTTGAGTC
>JASLVU010000046.1 GCA_030741225.1 Candidatus Poseidoniaceae archaeon
AGAAGAAATAATTTCGTTACGGTACTTCTTGTTGTCAGCAGGAACAACGTACCATGGGCTATCATCGGTTGTTGTTTTCTTAAGCATCTGTTCGAAAACTTCGTGGTACTCTTTCCAAAAGGCTCGTTCTTTGATATCACCTTTCTTGAACTTCCAGTTTTTTTCAGGGCGATTGAGGCGAGCTTCAAATCGCCTTTTTTGTTCATCCTTGGAAATATGAAGAAATATTTTGATAATTGTGGTTCCTTCATCGACGAGCATTTGTTCAAAGTTGCGGATATGTTCATATCGCTTCTCAACTACATCCAACGGAGCATAGCCATGTACTTTGACAACCAAGACATCTTCATAGTGACTGCGATTAAAAATTGTAATTTCTCCGTTTCCAGGAACACGAGGATGGACTCGCCAAAGATAATCGTGAGCAAGTTCTTGTTCTGTGGGCCGTTTAAACGAGTGCACTTTGACGCCTTGGGGATTTGTTCTTCCAAAGACAGAGCGCACCGTTCCGTCCTTTCCGCCAGCATCGATTGCTTGCAGTACTACCAAAAGTCGATGCTTCCTTCCAGCCCACATCTTCTCTTGGAGTGCTTGAATCTGTTTGGTAAGTTGTTTGACTCGACGTTTCGATTCCTCCCTATCAAAATCACTTGGAGCAGCAGTTGAGGCATGTGCAAGCACATAAGAATCCGGGTTGGAAACTTGAAACTGAGATGTGTCCATGGTTCATTCACCCTACACGTGATTAAAGCGTTTTCGCGATTCATCAAACATCGTCCCAATCCAAATCAATCCCGGCAAGAGGTTTTGATTCAGTGGTTGATTCGTCTTCAACTCCTGGTTCGGAATTATCTTGCTCGGCAAGAACTTCGACCGCCCCTTCTACAACCCCTCCTTCAAGAGTAATAGGCTTAGATGATTCAGTGTTCTGTGGCGAAATGCCTCCAAAAGAATCCCAAGAATCAATCATCGCCATTTCTGCTTTTCTTTGGCGACGCATAGCGACAAAGGCGATCAAAGTAAGTATACCTACAAATCCTACGCCTGCTGCAATAAACATCGCCACACGATTGTCTCCCTCTGCTTCTTCAACATAAAGCGTGATACTGAGTATATCGACCATGGCTTCGTCTCCATCACCATCCCGAGCAACGACTTTCAGATTTGGCCGTCCTGCTGAATCTGGATTCATTTCTACTGAACCCTCCCAGTATCCATCGGCATCCTCATCAGAGAGATTGAATGTCCAAGTTTGGACATTGAACACGACTGTCGCTTGGACATTTTGAGTGGTTCCATCCGGATCACTCATCATGACCCGTACTGAGAATGTGTTTTTTTGCTGGGCGAACAATGTATCTGGTAAGAACGTGAGATTTGAAAGGGTGGGAAGACTTGATTGAACGGTGATGTTGGCATGAGCTTGATCAAACATTCCTCTGCTGTCTTCAACATAAAGAGAGATATGATGCTGACCTGGAGGGAGAACAACAGCATCGCTGCTGAGTGTGGAAAGAACTTCATAACCTCCAGTGACCAACCATCTTCTCCATTCTCGCTTCTGTAAATCACCGTCTGCATCCGAGGATTCGCCTTCAAGAATGAGTGATTGACCTGCCGCGATTGATGCTAAATTTTGAGGTTGCAACATCGAGACTACCGGGTTTGATTGACCGATACTTAATCCAATGGTCGAGATTTCGGATTTGCCGGTTGAATCCGTGAGTGTTATCTGAACGGTATGCTCTCCAGCGGGAAGGGCCGATGTGTGGACAATCGAAGGAGAAACATCAGTAAACAGTGGCTCATTCAACAAGTCACTGCGAACAGTCATGGTGAAAGTATCTCCATCGTAATCAACCGATTCGCGTGCATCCCATTCAATGAGGGAACTTGAGGAATAAGCGTCTCCATCAGCAGGGGATGAGAGTTCGAGAACCGGTGCAGATTGAAGAATCTCCACAGTTCTTGATACAACAACTGGATCGTGTATTCCATCATCTAAACTGAGCGTAATATTGTGCATTCCCGGTGATAATCGCGTTTCATAAATCAACCAATCTTCACCCTCAGGAGTGAGGCGTCCGTCCAAATCACTGCTCCAATCGACGATAAGATACTCTGAACCTCCGTAAGGGGAGAAGGGGGCACAATGCCAATTCCCATCACTTGGATACGTGTCGCATGCTGCATCAAAATCTCCAGAGCCGTTTGCTGAAAACGTGATTTGTTCAGAGGAAAGATAGGTGCGAGTATCGAGTGGAGAGGCTATGGCAGCCTTTGGTAGGGAATTTTCAACCTCGACCAAGATACTTGTAACACGAGTCGAATTGATGTGTTCTGGCCTGACATCAACGACTCGCATCTCGAGAACATGAGTACCTCGTGAGAGATAACCTGTCCAAATTTTCCCGGCCTCTGTATTGTTCCACGACAACTGACCATCAAGGTTCGACCAGTACTCCACTTCAAGTGTGTCCCCTTCTGGGTCAACGGTTGCTGTTCCGTCGAGAGTCACTTCATTTTCACTCTCATTTCCATTTCGAGTTAGAGTGAATACGGGTTCAGGGACCTCGTTGTACAGTTCGACTGGAATAGTGAAAGTGGACGGGTTATTGATGCCATCAGAGGCATAAATCACCAAATCAAAAGTCGAAGGAACCGACTCAGCCATTGAAAGATTCATCCAAATGTTGGACGGACAACCGTTCTGCGGTGCTTGACTCTGTTGATATGAACGCTCAATCCAGCACGTCATCGAATCGTCTTCTGGGTCAAATGTTCCAGAAAGGTTGAACAGAACACTTTGAGTTCGGGGGATTATCAACTCCGACCAAGGAGTCAGTTCTGGAGTGACATCTAAGACGATTGTAGGTGCTTGATTGGCAAGTTCAATGGTTCGTGAATCTGTTACGCAATGTCCTGCATCGTCGCAAACCTCCAAGGTAATCACATGTATTCCATCCGAAAGCTGACAAGCCCAAGAGTCGTTCGAATTGACGGTAAACGACGCTCCAGTACTCGGACTCCATTGAGGGTCGCCTTGTCCAGTACATGATGCCAAGATATCACCATCAAGACTACTGGACCAAGAGAATGTCAAGGGGTCGTCGTCTAAATCCCAAGAGTCGTTGGCATCAAACAAGACCTGTGAATTTGAAGAGAAAACAGAGGATTGAGCAGGAGAGGTCCACATGAGGAAAGGAGGTTGGTTTTCAAGAGGCAACACGCAACTGACAAAGCGGTTTTGGTCGAGCGTCACATTGGTCGAATTCGATGTGCTGTCATAACCGCAAGATATTGTTGCATTGGTAAACTCTGACGGTCCAGAGTTGGTCCAGCGTTGACCGATAAAATCAGCAAGAACAAGATACCCTAGGCTGTTGGTATATTCTTGCACCGTGGGTTCAATTTGAGAAAAAGTCGTATCGACATTTGCCAATGGGATGCCGTTACTGTTGTTGTTTATGACCCAAACAGTGATGTCGTAAGCGACATCAATTGTAGCACCTGATGCCATAGAAGGGTAAGACTGGTTGAAGTCAATGTCTATTGGCTGATGCAAATGTAAATTTGAACTTGAATCCAGTTGGAGGATTTTGCCGGTGCTTTGCATATCAGCAAAATTCGACCAATTGACTTGACTGTTTACAAAACGGATGTCGCCAACACATTCTGTAGAGATACTGTTTCCGACACCTGAAAGGTCGAAATGGTTACTCAAGAGCATACAGTTGCCAATTCCACTGAACACGCTGTTGCTGATTTCAGAAGGATAGTTGTTGTGATTTTGACCATCCCAGTGGATTCCAGAATGGTTTCCGAACATGGTGAGGTTGTGGATATTTGCTGCTGCTTGAGAAATGTTGAGAGCTGCTGCAGGGTTGGAAAATGGGGTCGGGTCAAAATAAATTTCAAGTCCCTCAATGTTGATGATGCCGCCTTGTTGGCCGGAATTCAATCCAGAATTGTCAATGTCTAACGGAGCGTGACTGGGGTTGTTGTTACTTAACTGAATATCTTCCAACCACAAGTCTGCAGAATCTCGGATGAGAATTCCAGAACCACCTGAATTTGAGATGTTGCACGAAGTGCAGCCCACATCAAGGAAAGGGTGTGTGACTATCTTTGAACGGTCGAAAAACAGCCCGGCCTTGCTCTGTTCACCGGTTGCTGAAAGACCATTGAAATGTGCTGACAAATTCGATAGTTCAGTATCGATATTATCGAGGAGGTGAGCACCCGATTCAGTGTTGTTCTCCAAGAGCAAGCCGTCAATATTTACCGACGAGAAATCAAGAAACATTCCGTCTTCAGAGTTGTTGTGTAAATAAAAATCATTTCCTACCCATTCCGCCTTGTACGAATGAATACCAGGTCCTACTGAGCCAGAAATTTCAAGCCCATCAAAGACAGGAGCGGATGTGAAAATCCAAGTGATTGCTAACCCGGCCTTGTGAGGACCTTGTCCCGACTCCCCTGAATCCCGGATGGTCAGGTTACGGAATGTTGTTGAAGAATCTGCATAATACATCCGAACACCGGTCGAAGTAGAATCTTCAACAAGTGTGTTTTCGAACCAAGCGCCGGTTGCGTTGAGGTCGATTGCTGCGTAGGCAATATTGGGTGTTGTAGCACCAGGTCCGCCGGTTCCTCGAACGGTTAAATTGGTGAAGTCGGCAGTTTCATAATTGGTGTAATTGGAGTGATTTTCTTTGTCAACATAGACGCCTCTGTACATTGAATTGGAAACTGTGCAATCACGGAAGACTGCACGTGTATAGCCGCTATCATCAATATGACGAACAACTACGCCATGGTCTGCTCTGTCGACGCTCACATTCACCAACAAGGGCTGACTGTCTTCGACCCATACACCTGCAGATATGGCCCAACTCGAACCACTAATGTTGCTCATCACGAGGTCACGAAGGACCCCGCCAGAACCACCCCAAACATTGACTGCTCGTGTAAGATGATCAGTAAACGTCGCACCGATGACCACCGGAGTTGAGCCGGACCCAATAGATAATCCGAGTCCATATCGCCAATCGCTTTGGAAAGGCAGCACTCGACCGGCTTGATTAATCACAAGATCAAAAATTTGAGGCGATGAAGAACTGAACAGGTCAATACCAACTCGATCGGGGTTGAGGATGGTTAGGTTGTGAATAATTGGATTGCTTCCATACATTGTCATTGCATAGATCGAATCTTCAATCGTAAGATTATCGATTATTGAACCACGGTTATTGGAACTGCTGTTGAACTGAATGCCTTCATGGTCCGAACCTGCGAGAGATGTCAACGTGACTGGGCATGTTTTCGTTCCTTCAACCGTAAGGCGCCCCTCAATGTAAATTCGAGCACCTGAGCCCATCTCCACATTTGTACATGCAGAAATAATCAATTCATCAAAAACCGAAACAGTGTATTCTGTGGTAACGGTAACTGAGCCTGACCAAGTGGTTTGAGAGCGAGCTTGGACGGATTGCATGGTCGAGTCAGTTTGGAATTCGTTCTCTGCAGAGGTAGGAGAAACCATGTCAAGCATGGGAGTACTCAGAAACAGAAACAGCACGAACCATACGACAACAGAGGCATTTGATTCCGTACCCATATCACCGGGTTGATGCAAACACACTTGAAGGGTTCTATCCAATGTGAATGTTATGCTCTGCTGAACCAACAACGGTGTTCGCAATCAATAAGACCGCACTACAGTTGGCTCAATCATGCCCGAGGCTTTTGTGCTGTTCAAAACCCTACCAGCACACGAGCGCGAAGTCTATCTCTCACTTACCGGCCATGATGCTGTCGTCGAAGTTCATGCTTTGTACGGCGAATTCGACTTACTGGTACGATTAACTGCAGATGATTCAAACACACTTGCAAAAATGTTGATGACTGAATTCCGTCAAATTGAAGGTGTTAAAGACACACAAACTATGATCGCTGTGGAGTATTGAGGTGTAGCATATGGCAATTGGATTTGTGTTGATCACGACGAAACCCGGCTTTGAGAGTAAAGTTCGAAAATCTTTGGACGATATCAAGTTCGTTACTGACCGATGGATGTTATTCGGGGAATACGATTTAATTGCACGAGTTCAAGCAGACGATGAATTCGATTTGACACGGTGTATTGTTGAAGAGATCCGCGTACTGGATGGTATCGACGATACCAAAACCCTCATTGGTGCAGAGCTTTAGTTACAACAAACTGTGGATTTTTGCCTCCAAAATCTTCGCAGCTCTTGGACATCCTGCAGCTCTGAATTGCGTTATTGCCTCCTTAAGAGCGACTTTTTGTAGAGAAGGTTGGAGGTAGGACATGCAGTGCCACCACCGTGCATGAAGACGATGAAGCAAGATGCTGTTTGGAGAAGAATTTGGTTTGATGACTTGAGAAAACACCTCCTTAGCTAATTCAGGTGAAGCTTCGAGAAGCGTTTCAGTCAGAGAGAGAAGCAATGAATCACGGTGAACCCTGCTTGGTTGCAAATCAGCGATATCCAATATCTGTTTCTTAACTTCAATCCAGTTTGTCGATGCACTGCTTAAGGATTGCAGAAGGGTTGCTTTGGCTGCTAGTCCCCGAACAAGAGCGGAATCAAAAGTGCTGATGGACGAGAGATTTGTGCGAAGAGTTTCAGCTCTTTGAAAGTCAAGTTCGGCCAATGCAAGGGCATGCTGGACCATTGTAAGAGCGACCACAGTTACAGAACGTTCTGCCGATTGGGTAGGCAGTTCGATATGGGACAGATATTTTTTGACATCTTTGACAGCACCTGCCGGTATATCGGTCGAAATTCTATCATCAAGTCGGCGTGATGCAGCGGAGAGAGCGAGTTGATTTCTTTGATGTGAATCTGATAACAAAAGACCTGCTTCAATACATCGCTCAGCATCTTCAATTCGGCCTTCAAGATAGGCAAGACCCATGGCGATATGGTTGAGATCACCTTGGTCATCGATAGACGATAAATGGATATGGACATGATTTGGTTCGCACCTCTCAAGGGCTAATTTTGCTGCTAAATAATGCAACCGAGATGAAGAATTCACCTCGATAGCCTGTTCCAATAAAATCGAAAGAGCATTGCTGTGTGTCGATGCGAGTTGTTTGAATGCTGAGGAACAAGATGATTCAAGATTCTCCATTCGTGCATGGATTTGATGATGCAAAAGTACAGCAAAATCATCTCCAGTTTCGGCAATGGATTCCCAATGTTCTACAGCCTGTCGATGCAAATCTATCTTCTCGGTTTCTGAAAGCGACAACCGTCGAACATTTCGAACAAGGTGTTGCACCTCCATTTTCTCAGTCTTCGACGTCCAGCGTAAGAAACCATAATCATCCAATGTACCAATTGCATCACTGGAATAGGCCTTGGATGCTTCAATCGGCTGAGGCAACAGAACAAGGTGATCGATATGAGCACGTATCGATTGCTCTAAAGTAGACAAGACAACTTCTTCAACGTACGACTGCACATCAGCATCTTGTTCAGGAAGAGATGATTCTTGTTGGTGCAAAAGTATAGCCAGTGGATGACCTCCGAGGCGTTCAACGATGTGCATTGAGGCTTTGTCCTTACTGGATGAGTTGAGCAACTTAACTGCGTCTTTCAGTGGTAGTGAAGGAATTGTAACCCTTTCGATGTCTTCAAACAAAGCGAGTGGTTCTCTACCGATAAGTATCATCTTCGGACCGTTGAAATCTTTCATCAACCGACAGAACTTGACAAACGACTCCAAGTGCCGAGTAGAAATCAAATTCACGTCATCAATGATAAGTACGCCGTTTTGGCTTTGAACTGCTATGTGTTGTGCTAGAGCGTGGGTATCCAAGGGTAAAGGCGCAGTGAAATTCATCGCCAAACACAATGTCTCCAAATCTGAAAATTCATTTGCAGTGGCCCATCGAACTTCGGAATATGTGGATAAGAAGTGTTTTCCAACACCGAGGCCAACGGCCGTTTTCCCAATTCCCGGCAACCCCGAAATTAACAGATGTTGATTGACTTCCATTTTCGTGGCAATCTGCTTTACAAGTTCGAGTCGACCGTACATAGGGGCTTCTGTTGGGGGGTCTCCTAGGATGTTGACATTGGAGGAACTCTTACGCGGCTTTGCGTCGTTTTCACCGAGTTGTGCTGCAGCCAAACGTCCTTCATCGGTAAGGTGGTAGACATTGCGACGTCTTGAGCCGCCTCCGATGACATGCGCCATTCGCTTGAAAATGAAGCCTCGCTGTTCCAGAGAAGTTAACGGCACATTAAGTGCCGAACGTACGACACCAAGCGCTTCACTCATGCCTGGAAGAGAAATTTCTCTTGTGACATCCCATGCTTTTTCAAGACTGGAAGAGAAATTTGCCAAAAGCCTCAACAGGCGCTCCTCAGGTAACGAGAGGTCTTCTGACACAGCACTCCCCACATCGCTCATTCCTTCTAAGTCAACCCCTTAGTGCATCAAAATTTGAAAGAAATCTCAATTTCGATTCAATTTACTGTTGCACTGTAGATAACAACAGGTGTGACGGGCTTATCCCCACCCGAGGTGGACACTTGCGAGATGGTCGTAACATGCTCACAACCTTCTGTAATGTCTCCAAAGACGGTATGAACGCCATCGAGCCAAGTGTGTTGGTTAATGTCATCAGGGGTCAAGAAAAATTGTGAACCGCCCGTGTTTGGTTGGGATGTTTTGGCCATCGAGATGACGCAAGGATAGTGCTTCAAGCCGTTGTCTGCTTCATCTGGAACTGTCCATTCGGTTTGATCGCATGCCGCACTGTTGGATGCACTTTGACCGTTGCAATAACCGTACCAGTCAGCAGCGTAACCACCGGTTCCATCATGGTTCTCAAAATCTCCACCTTGAATCATGAAGTCATCGATTATTCTATGAAATGTTGACATATTGTAATTTCCAGCGTTTACATGCTTCACAAAATTATCGGCGTGTAACGGAGCAGCAGTGTGGTTTATTTGAATGGTTATCGAATAATTCGCTGTCGCATTCTCAAGGTCTTCTCCAACGTAAATATTGAAAGTGACATTGCTGTAAACTGAATCGGAATCAAAATCAATATCGGTGGTCTCAACTCCTGCAAGTTCAACATCTTCAAGACAGCCAGGTATAAGGAGAAGCAGGACGGCTAAAACAACGGTTCGGTTCATGGCAACAACCTTTGGTCGTGTGCAACAGTAATGAACAATTCTATTCAACAACTAGATGCTCAATGAAAAGAATTTGAAAATGAGCTCAAGTGAATGGGTTGCCTTATTTGGGTGGGCATCAAGGCAACATCATGCCTGTGACACTCTCTTCGGTCGATTTTCCGAAGAAGCCAGGAGTCTATCTTTTCAAATCATCCCAAGGAAAAGTGTTGTATGTCGGTAAAGCAACGAGGTTAAACGAAAGAATTCGTTCTTATTTTGCCCTCAATCCCGACCGTCAGATGATACCTGAATTGGTTCGGAAATCTGAATCAATCGATTGCATGGTTACCCCCACGCCTGAAGAAGCACTGATACTCGAGAGAGAGTTAATTCGTCAGCATAAACCACGGTACAATTCAATGCTTAAGGACGACAAATCGTTTCCTTATCTTCTACTTACAGACGAAAAGTTTCCACGAATCATGTACTCTCGTAATCCACCGAAAAACAGCAGCAGTTGGGGCCCATTTCCGAACGCCAGTGCAGCGAAACAAGTTATGCAATTGCTACGAAAGCATTTTGGAATCCGTGACAAAGATTGCAGGGGCAAAGACGGATGCCTCTCTCAACACATTGGATTGTGCAGGGGGCCTTGTGTCGATGAAGAGGGCTATGCCAATATTGTGCGCACGGTAAGGAAAATTCTCAATGGAGAGGCCACTGAATTGTTGCAGGAGTTGGCAACAAAAATGGATGAGTGTTCCGAACAAATGAAGTTCGAACATGCTGCATTGTACCGCAATCAAATCCGAGCAATTCGCAGAACAATTAGTCAACACGTCGTTTCGAGTAAATTGTATAGAGACTGTGATGCATTGGGTATTGCAGTCCAAGGAGATCTTGCGGCTGTAGTTGTGGTCCACGCAAACAACGGCGTTGTTCAAGGACAGGAAACATGGCCAATGTTGCACAGAGGCGATGAGCAAGAAACACTCGCTATGTTCGTTTCTGAACATTATGCAAACAGAACACCACCTCGTCTACTGCTTAGCCCAGAACCTTTCGACGACGGAACCGAACAATGGCTCACCAATCGTCGTGGCTCAAAAGTCGAGGTTCGTAATCCACTAAGAGGCGATTTAGTGACGCTTCAGAAACTCGCACAGGAGAATGCAAAGATTCAGATTACGCGCTTAGTGAATCGAACCAGTGGCTCTCTTGAACAGCGTGCTGCTGATGAAGGAGCCGCTTTACTCGGATTGGAACAACTCAATCACATCGTTTGTTTCGACATGGCCCAATTGCTTGGCGATGAGAGAGTTGGAGCAAGTGTATCGTTTCGGAACGGAAGACCCGACAAAAAAGAATACAGAAAATACACCATCTAGGGCGATGCAATTGATGACCTTCGTATGATGAGTGAAGTCGTGGAACGGTGGTTAAAGCGTCAAGAAGAATGGCCAGATTTGGTACTTCTGGACGGAGGTGAAACACACCTGTCAACCGTTTCAAAATTACTTGATGAACATGAAGTATCGGATAAATTTGTACTTGCAGCTCTTGCCAAAAGAGAGGAGACCGTGTTTCGAAACGGAAAACACCCTCTCGTTTTGGACAGGAAAGGGCGAGTGCTGGTTCATGCAAGGGATGAAGCGCATCGCTTCGTGAACACCTTTCACAGAAAGCGTAGAGGGCGTAAAAAATTGAAAGATCCGCTCCAGGATGTTGAAGGGTTGGGTGCCAAAAAAATGCAAAACCTGCTGCGTCACTTTGGTGGAAGGCAAGGAATTGCTCACGCGTCACTTGCTGATTTGAAAACTGTTCCAGGCATTGGGCCTTCCCTTGCAGGCCGAATTCATGCAGCACTGCATG
>JASLVU010000047.1 GCA_030741225.1 Candidatus Poseidoniaceae archaeon
CAATATCGACAATCTGTTTCTTTCCTTCAACAGAAAGTTCGACCATTGCTTCTCGGTCGTCTCCGCCAACATAGGAGACTTCCTCTTTCCATTTGCGAACCATGTCTTTTGTGACTTGGGCGCCAGTGTATTTCTTTCGAATAAGTTCCATGAGTTCGTTATCCAACCAGTCGCCAGCTTCTTGAATAGTGACTTGGTCTTCATCGGTTGGGAATGTACCGTAGATTCGGGCAATGTCTGTTGTTCCAGCACCAATGTCGACAACGATAGAACTTGCAATTTCACCAATTCCGAATGCAGTTGCAAACGGTTCGGTAACGACCATAATAGCGTTGACTTGTCCGCGAAGAGTTGCAACAAGGTTCGACTTATCAGTGAAAGAAACGTGACTTGGAGAGCAAATTACGCCAAACACTTCATCGAATTCTTCAGGGTCGACCGTTTCAAGTAGGTGCGAAACGAAAGCCTTAGCAGCAGCTAAATTTGCCTCATCATCTTGAGCAACGCCAGCAGCCATAGGGCGGTAAAGGTTGCATGCGAGTTTGTTTTTCAAAGCATCATTGCCAAACAAAACATCTCGTCCTAAGAAATTGCGAGCAACGGGGTCTTTTGGCCGGCCAACGACTGTCTCAACAGTATGGCTGATGCCAGCGCTTGATGCAATTGTAGATTGGTATGTTCCCAGGTCGATTCCAACATATAGACGGTCACTCATATTCTTCACCCTCCGCTTTGCGGATAGAACGCCGAGTATGCCACCACCCTTCAAGGTTCACCTTCGAACAATTCGAGTGAAGGGAGGTGTATTACTAAAATAATCGAATGCAGTCACTCGTTTTCCGATAAAGCACCAGTCGATAAACCACTCCACACATCTTCAAATGCCGGCGGCACGTTTTCATCGTCATTTTTCCAAAGAACGCCCCTGCCCATTTGGTACATCAACATGAATCCAGTTATGATTCCAAGAATTCCCCAAAAGAGGGCGCGTCCTTGAGAGCCCACACCTTCTTCCGCACGTACATCCTCATCTTCGCCACTTAACAGCGGGTTGTTCCAATCGCTCGAAAAAACAGCATCATCGCGTACGAGAACCAAATCATTCTTCGCATCTGGAGAATTGTTTCTTGTTTCGACATACAATTCTATTTGCAGGAATTCACCCCGAATATCCCAAACAGGCAGATCTTTTGGAATACTCCATGTGCACGAAAAGGTTCCATTTCCAACACTGTTTTTCATGCAACTTGCAATTGGGTACGAACCGCTTTCATTCAAAGAATTGAGTACGATTATTCGAGCGCCAGTATCAAACAGGTCGCCATCACTATCTGAGGCCACCCATTCCACTACCAATTCATCATACCACACACTTCCATTATCCGGTGATAAAAGAAAATCGAGGGATGGTAGAATATCGGTAGGCCTGCACCCAATCGCATCTACGGGCCAAAACGGTGACAGAACCTCAGTTTGGCATTGGTCGACATTATCCAGTACTCCATCGAAGTCAGAGTCATCAATACATCCATCCCCATCTCGATCAAACGATGTTGAATTTTCAGTTGGGCATTCGTCAACAGGGTCTTTGACACCATCTCCATCCCCATCATCAATGCATCCATTAAGGTCATTATCCCACATACTCGAGTCTTCATTTGGACATTCATCTTCGATATTCAAAACCCCATCCCCATCTCCGTCCAACCATAAGATTGAATCACGAACTACGCCTTGAACTGCCAGCGCAAACCCAACCTGATTCCCATCAATTCCAACGGTCCCAGGGCTGTTCCCGGGTGAAACATATCTCGCCCGTACTTCAATTTCAATCCATTCGATATCTTCGAGGTCGATTTCAGACAACGAAAGAGCGATTGTCGTTTCATTTTGTTGCGGGAATAGAGTTTGATTTGAGAAATCCACTATGCTTGACGAGTATAACGTTGAGTCCCCATCAGATTGGTACTTTCCTGCAATCGCAGTTTCGCCGTTCGAGAGTTTGAGGACGAGTTGCAAATCATCGATTAAATGTGGCTCGGGTGGCGCCGACCATGCCAAACGAACATCGAGATCTTTTCCAGTAGGCTCGAATCTTTTCTTCCACACGTCTCCAGATTTGAGGAATGGGCCCATAGATTCTGAACCATTCCAAGGGTTTGCAAGTAGATTTTCTAAGGGCTTTAAACCACCATTTCTCGAGTTCAACCAGTCTGCCGGTGTCCCTTCTTTGAGTCGAAAAGAGTCGTGAATCCATATATCTTGAGCAGGAGAAACATTCCCCTGATTCAGCGCAACTTCTAAAGATTCAAAATCAATCAATTCAGAGAGGTTGAATTGCCCCCACCCATCGTAAACATTCTGGATTGCAGAACCCCCCTGGCCTCCGTTTCTCTCAGCTGGCGAGAGGGGTGTTGTTGCCAGAGCCATTATCGAACGTAGCATTGGCCCAGAAGGAGTAAAACCTTCTGCCAAATCCAATGAATTGGTTGTATTTTTTGCACCATCCGCCCAATTTGGGCGGTGAAGAGCGACCGGTGACATGACTCTGTTTTCATCTCCAGAAATCCAACCTTCTTCGATCAATTGCTGGATTACAGCAGCAACTCCTGCTGCAGCAGGAGTTGCCATGCTCGTACCGGATGATGAACGAAGTCCACCGTTGTACGAATCAGGAATTCCGTCGGAACGCGCTGATTGAACTGAAGCCCCCGGAGCAAGCACAAATATTCCATTTGCCCCAGATTCTGTTGGTCCAATAGAAGAGGATGGCCACAATGTCGAAGTTTGAGACTTCATTGATGCTCCAACAGCAACAACATTCCTTCCATTTGAAGGTTCCATTAGTTGGGCGCCATTGTTACCTGGTGCGATAAAAGACAGTGACCACGGCATTTCAAGAGCCCACGAATCAAAATCCCCAGTTCGTGCGGTGTAGGCAGTAGTTGCATCACCCCATGAATTTGAGTGAATCACTGCCCCATTTACTCCAGCCTCAACAAACAATTCATCCACATCAGGAGGAACCCATCCCGTTTCATTCACAATATCTTGGAAAACAAGTTTTGCCCCGTAGGAAAGCGATGAGCCGTTTTGAGGAAAGGCATTTTCACGCATGTCAAAGATATCATGACAGACCAGAGTTCCTGCAACATGAGTGCCGTGCCTGTAATCTTGATGTCCTGGCGTATCCCATCCATCAATTGAATGATTGACGGCCCGTATTTTTCTGTGATTTTCCCCCGGCACGCCAACACCGTTATTTGCTTGAGAACCGAATTCTCCAGGAGCAGTAGCGTTTCGAAAACACGAGTGGTCATAATCAATCCCCGAATCAGCCATTCCAACAACAATATTTTTTCCGTTTAGCCCCAGCTCCCAACTTGGATTACCCGTCGTCAATCCATGTTGAAGTAAAGAACCTGACAAACCGTTTCGAGCCTTCGTTTCCAAAACCGGCTCAATCCACAAAATGCCGTGAATGCTCTCAATTGCAGGGTTTCGATTGAATAGACGCCAATCAATAGTCTCCACATGGGAGGTAGAACGAGCGTATAGTGACACATCATCGTTAATTTGAACACCAAAAGATGCAAAATCCGAAACAATCTGCTTTGCAGCTACAGTCGGCAGACGAGGCTCAAAAACAATCCGGATTTGTTCAAATTTCTCATCGCCGATAGTTTCAAACCTTAATTCAGCCGTTGGGGACTGGAGAATTTCAAAACCAGCAAGAGGCAGAAATTCTGCTGAGCGCCATACCAACAACTTTGACGAATCGAGTAATCGCAATGGAGTGAACCCCGAGCCCGCTAAATTGTCCCACTCCTCTTGCCCCCAAACACCATCCTCCAAATGCAGAATTTGTTCAGAACCGCTCTTTTTTACTTCGGAAAAACCATCACCGATTCCCTGGGCCAGTGGCGCCAACATCAGTACAGTGACAATGAAGACGGCCCGCATGAGTTGGGTTGAACCGTCAAACTTTGTCAATCTCTTGGTTCGAAAATTCAGATTTAGCGCGACGGCGCGTTTAAGTCGGGTTTGCGAGTCGGCCGAGGTATGAAGGCCTACAGAGTATCCGGAATCGCCCCCTTTGGCAGCATGCGCCAAGTCTTTACTTTGGACTTACCAGCTTCCGATGCAACAGATGCAGAACACCGCACTTACTCCATCATGGGGTCAAGACATAAAGCGAATAGACGTTCTATTGACATCCATTCCGTTGATGAAATCGATCCTCGAACTTCGACTGAACCACGTATTATGAATTATTTTCGTGAGCAAATTGCGGCTGCAGGCGGACCTCTATCTTCTAACGAAGAGGAATAAGTTTAGCGCCTTTCATTTACTACCACCCCGAGAGGTTGCGTGAGGCACATGGTTGAACGCAGTGAGTTGCAGAAAATGGCCCGCACAATTGATGCGCATCGAAAGCAACTTGACAATCTCCATTCGCGTGTTGAACAAGTTACTGCGATTCTTGAAGAGCATGGTATTACAGCGAACATTCTCAAAAGTTTGCAAAAATCAGCAACTTCTGGCCGCACAGGTGCCCGACTTTCCATAGGCTCTGGAGTCACTTTGAATTACATTCACACCGGTGAAGAAGAAGGAACCGCTCTTGTTGATTTAGGAAGTGGAGTTTACGGTGAGAAACCATGGGGCGAGGCACTTACAATTACCAATGAACGAAAAGATGGCATATCTTTGCTTCACAAAGACCTGACTGATCAAGCGAGCCAATTGGAGATGAAAATCACTGAACTGGCTCAGCAATTCAATGATGCAGCAGCTACGCTTCAAAATACCCAAGAATCCCAACTGCCGCCTACTGGAGAAAAATCTACCACCCAAGAAAAACCCCGCCGCCCTCAACGGCGCACTGGCCGGTTTGGTAGTGAATTAACACTGGATGATTGAGGGATACTATGGGGCTGTTTGACCGTTTTCGAAAACGCGTAACTGAAGTTGCCTCCGAAACCGATACAAAAGCAATTTCGGCCGAAGAAAACAGTGACGAAGCGCGTATTGCATTACAATCTGCATTGACCAACGAAACCGATGGCCAGCCAAACCCACCGCTCTCGCAGTTTGAACCCAGTGAGAACCACGCAGTAGAGGATGATGAATGGGAAGATTTAGAAAAAATCGACAATGAAGATACTGCGTTTGAATCTGATGACGAATGGGATGATTTTGATGAAGAAGAAGACATCACTCTTCCAGTTGAATTGTCTCGTAAAGACAGAAAGAGATTGGACAAAGAACGCAGGGCTGAGAACAAACGTATCCAGAAGCAGCAAAAAGCCATGAAAAAACGTGGCGCTGTGGATATGAAAAGGCCCGAGGGGTCTCAAGTAGATTTGTCAATGATGCGGACAACAACCGGCCGACAACTTGTGCAAGTTCAACAGGCTCCTAAAGGCTCAACGAAGGAGGCAGCAATTCAAACCGAAGCAGGTACAACTGTCAAAGTTGACCTTGGAGGGGGCGTTGTCTCAGAAGGGGGGCGCATCATTAAGAAAAGTGAAGCCCTCGACAATCTTTTGGAAGAATTAGAGTGGGTTCTTCTTGAGTCTGACATATCAAGCGATGCCGTAACTGCAGTAATTGATGCGCTTCGTATCAATTTAGTCGGTGCTCGCTTACGCAAAGGGGCAGACCTATCAAAAGTTCTCGAAGCTGCCCTGAAAAGAGCACTTCGCAATATTCTTTCAGCAGGATATTGGGATTTTGATGCCAGTGTGCAATCGTACATTGACGCTGGAGACACCCCAGTTGTTGTCATGTTGGTTGGTGTAAACGGTACGGGGAAAACCACGACTGCAGCTAAAATTGCTCAACGCCTCTTGGACAACAATATCTCTGTTGTAGCAGCTGCAGGAGACACGTTTCGTGCAGGCGCAATCCAACAGCTTGAAAGTCACTGTCAGAATTTAGGTATACGCTGTATATCCAGTCAAAGGGGCGGAGATACTGCAGCAATTGCCCGTGACGCCATCGAATCTGCGAAGGCAAAAAACATTGATGTCGTCTTGGTAGACACTGCAGGTAGAATGCAAAACAAAGTGAATCTCATGAATGAACTGAATAAAGTTCGACGTGTAGCCGACCCCCACCTCACGCTTTTCGTTGGAGACTCATTGGCTGGAAATGATGCTGTTGAGCAGGCAAAAATGTTCCAAGAAATTATGAAGTTCGACGGAGCAGTGCTTACCAAAGTCGACACCGATGCGAAAGGGGGAGCAGGTCTTTCCATTGCATTTGCTACGGGAAGACCGATTGTGTTTGCTGGCATCGGACAAGGTTACCATGATTTGAAGCAATTTGATCCAGACTGGTTACTTGAACAGATGTTCGAATAGACTGACCGATGAAAACATACACTCGGAGCACTTCGGAGCACCATGGTCGACATGTTCAAAGATGAAGATACAGAACAATTTTTCCAACTTGTCCATATGTTCCAACGTTCAGCTTTACTCCATATGGGGATGATCCCTGACCAAGAAGGCAACATGATGTTTAATCTTGGAGAAGCAAAAGCTGGAATCGATCTGTTGCGAATGCTCCAATCCAAAACCTCAGGCAATCTTACCGACCAAGAAGAAAGAATGCTCAAAGGAATTGTGAGTGAATTGCAATTACAATTCTTGAAAGCACCAACGCGTCAGAGGAACATCGAGAGTGATGCTGCACAATCCGAAACAATCCGTGAAGCTTTCGCCAATCCGAAAAGTGGGCCCGTTGAAGACCTTTCACCCTCAGAAGAGAGCGAAGAGTAAACACTCTTTGCGGTTGTTTGATGTGCAATGGCGTTTTCAGAGGTACGATTCACATGGCTTACGTCACGGAAACTGACGAAGAAACCGCGCCGACGGTACTCATTGTTGACAACAATCAAATGTCCCTCATGAGGCTTCGAGAGGTATTCAAAATCAGAGACTTCAACATCGAAGAATGCCAAGACGGCGATCAGGCAGTTGATGAGTACATCCGCCTCGATCCTGAGTTGGTCGTTATCGCCCTTGACATACCTTCCTTGGACGGCCATCTTGCGGCTTTAGAGATGAGGGAACATGGTGGAGAAAGCCGCATCGTGTTTATCGCATCACGAAGACACTCTCAACTTGCCGAAGACGCAAGCCATTCTGCTGGCGCCGTTGCATGGCTTGAAAAGCCGATAACCGCTGCATCCGTTGAAAACGTCTGGGATAAAATTCTCGGCCCAATACCCGAAGCCCCGGGGCTTGAAGACCTTGATGCCCTTTATCCCGAAGACCGCATAAAACCGCTTGCAGATGAAGGGCTCATGCCACTTCCACCACTTCCAGGAATGCCCCCCCTTCTCCCTATTCCAGAAGCTCAACCTGAAGTGATAGCCGAACTTGAAGTGAGTGAAGAAAAACCGAAGAGAAGGGTGTTCAAACTCCTGCTTTTCCTCACCATCTTCGGCACAGCCGGCTATGTGATTTATTCGCAAGGTTACATTTCATAACCGTGCGATTGCGAAACAACAATTTCAGCATTATGTGTTATTGTACTGTTGGGTGGTAAGGCAGTCATTTGCGTTATAATTATGCCTTTTTCATTCAACAAAGAATTGTCATTCTCTGCCAATCGACTGTCGAGAATCGATACATCTCTTACTGATTTGAGCAGTATCCAAATTGGCAATGCCGTTAGTATCATTGTTAGAGTCCATAAAAAAACATCAAACATTTCATGCACCGTTGTTTCTTTCTAAGAGAGCACTCCACGAAGCCTCGGCATATGCCTGTGCTTGTGACGCAGGGTCGTTGGACTTGTGGATCCCAGAGCCGACAATAATACAATCTGAACCGGCAAGCACCGCCGCCCCCGGGTCGCCGTAGCGTTGACCCATTTCTCCATCCCCTACGGCAAGGTTTACCCCCGGCGTCCAGATGAGTTTCTCTTGTCCAACCGAAGAACGCAGTAATTTGAGTTCCTCAGGCCGAGAACCGTTGCCAATAAACCCAAACACTCCTGGATGTTGAGAGCCTTTTTCGACAACCTCCGAAGTATAATCAGGCAGTAATAGATTGCCGCGGCTTGACATTTGTGCTAAAAGAAGCACGCCACCTGAACGACCAACATCACTCCACGCAGATTGAAGGCCGTCAACGATATCAGGCCCTGATATCAAGTGAGCCGTAACCAAATCCGCCCATTGGCGAATATTGTAAACTCCCGCCATCTGTTTACGACTAATCCCCCCAATGTCGGCGAATTTTCGGTCTTCAAAGACGAGGAGATCGAACTCCTTTGCTGTGCGACAAAACTCATTCCACCGCTCGGAAGTCCAATCATCAACTAAATCAACATGAGTTTTCAGAGCCGCAATATATGGCCCTACTGCGTTCACTAGTTCGAATAAACCATCCATTGTATTCCGGTCCGCAGCTAAACAAACCAGTGATTTTTTCCTTACAGCGACCTCCATGTATGAACGGGCCATTGGCAGAGAATTCTCAATCCATCTGCGGCCCCACACATCTTCAGCCTGCATGGTTGCTCCAAACGGTCTTGCCACTCATACCTTACGGCTTAACTTATCGAGGCTCTCGATTGAATCCTTGAACGTCTCATCAATATTTTTCAATTCCATATTGAGGTTTTTTTCCACATCACCCGTATCATAATTGACATGCCTTCCGACTGAGGTTCGAACTTGTTTAACGGTGAGCCGGGGATGAAAAACAGCCATCACCATAGCCAATAGCGATGGTAAACGAACGACAGGCCATCGCCTTTCCGGCATCAGTTTTCTCAAAGTTCTACCAATTTCATTCATCCACATTCCTTTTCGGTGGATAATGTATCTTGCTTTGTCTTCCCCTAAGGTCAGAGCCTGAACATGGGCCAGTGCCACATCTCGAACATCGACGAAGTTGAGATGTGAATTGAGTACAAACGGCATCTTGCTGCGATAATGGTTGAGATATGCCATAGAGCCTCGTAGATGCCTCTTTCCAAATACGGGTCCGAAGACGATTGAAGGGTGTATCGTAATAAGTCGAATTTTCCTTGACAATTCAGCACATTCTTCAATAAAAGAACGCATTGTACGTTCTGCTTCAGCCTTTGCCAAACCATACGGGTTTGAGGCCAATGTCGCATCGTCACACCAGTCCTCACTTGAAAAAGTCTGACCATTTTGATACGTTGTTGTCCGTATTGCTGCAACCGATGAGGTGTGGATTACAGTTTTGATTGAAAGGTGTTTTTCTATCGCTGCACACAGATTTTTAGTCCCTATTACAGAGGGGTCGACAACGTCTTTTTTCGCATCTTGGACATCAATCATCAAAGCTGCCGCACAATGTATCACTTCACTGCAACCCTGAACCGCCTTCTCCACCGTTTCAAATTGAAGCAAATCCATTTGGACAATTTCAAGTACAGCTTTACCTTTTTTTGGAAACAAATCAAGAAATTTGGCTTGTTCAATGTTCCGGGCAGTAGCACGAACTTGCAGGCCCCGCTCGAGTAGGATTTTGACAACATGTGAACCAATAAATCCGGCTGCGCCCGTCACCAATACGACCATGTTGCTCCATCCCCCCATCCTTCATCAAAACATCACATTGATGACAGTTCACCAGTTGGGTTCATTTATGCGAATTGCCGTAATCTTGGCTCTGTTGGTTCTTCTTGGACCACTTTCAGGATGTTTTGGCTCTACACAGACCGGCATTGAAGACGGTGATTCTGCATTGTATCCTGATGTTTGGGAACGCCATACCTTGGACTGGAATTGGACAGACAGCTATTCGTATGTTTTGGAGCCCGGGCCTTACACTGCATTGGATGTGCAAGAGGCAACTTTTGAAGTGGATACATCCGGTGTTTGGGAAACCGGGCCAGCGACATCCAATGTTCACCTGTCATATTGGCTACCCTCCAATACTCAACTTGGAGAAAAAGTTCCAGTTATAGCGGTCATCAGCCCTTACTTTTCTTATGGACAGCCGGGTGATGAATCCGGTGCGACCAATGTTGTTGGAGCAGGACGCGGTGAATTCATCTATGACAATTATGTCCCTCACGGCTACGCTTTTGCCCAAGTCTCAGTGTTCGGAACTGAAGAATCTTCAGGGTGCTTTGATTATCGGGGAGAGGGTGAAGGTTGGGGCATTCATCATGCAGTTGAATGGCTTGGCGATCAAAACTGGTCGAACGGAAAAGTGGGCCTTTACGGCAAATCTTACGAAGGAGCAACACAGTGGGAAGCTGCAGCACTTGGTAGCGAGCACCTTGCAACCATAGTACCTATATCTGGGACAACAGGGTTGCATCCATTGTTGTACAAAAACGGTAGCGCTGAGGCAAGAAGTCAAGTTATGCATATGAATTATTTTAGCAGCACTGTGGATTATAACGAGGACGATTTTGACAATATATGCCCAGATATTGTTGAAGGTTTTTTTGCAGGGCCAGTAACATACGGAGCCGGTGAATTGGACCCGTATATGTCCAATTATTATGACGAACGAGAACACCTTACCAAAGCCTTTGAAAATTACAATGGCAGTGTTTACTGGGTACAAGGCATGCAAGATTGGAATGTAGACCCACACCAAGTCTTTCCAGGATACCAGATGTTTATTGATGGGGGTTTTGACGTTCGAGGAATGCTTGGGCAATGGGAGCATAATTATCCTGACCAATGGACCAAACATAACGCCCAAGACAGCGGTTATGGCGGCGAGGCAATTCACAACATGACGCGTTGGGATTGGGGCCAAGACCTGTTCGAGTGGTTTGAATATTATCTCAAAGGAGTTGGTGAAAAACCCGAACTGCACGCCCAGATTCAACGTAACGACGGCGAGTGGCGTATTGAACCTACATGGCCCCCTCTTGATGCTCAATCAGTTGAACAACCCCTCACCGATTGTACACAAACTGGACAGCGAGTTGGTGGAGCGAGCGTTGTGGGTGGCGGATTATCAGGAGTTATTTTTGAATGCCCATCACTTTTTGAGCAAACAGA
>JASLVU010000048.1 GCA_030741225.1 Candidatus Poseidoniaceae archaeon
CTGCCAATCCACCAAGTCCTGAAATAACATACGCAAGAGGTGAGGTTTGCACTTGGGAGAATGGGTTCCAAGTAGCTGCGGCATGCACCATCACCATGAGTAAAACTGCAGTTCCTCGTAGAGAATCGATGTGGGGGATTCGAACCGTTTGTGACATTGTATCAACGCTGCGAGAGAACATATTGGATTGCATTACGGAATATTTGCAACCCTTCACCCTCCCATTTACCCAAGACTTCACTGGAATTTGGGCCGGGAGCTGAGTCGCGTGTGTGGTCGGGGTGGAGCCATTTTGCATACACTGCTTCAGGGTGTGGCATAAGTCCAAACACGAGGCCGGATGAATCGCAGACTCCAGCAATATTCCTCATACTCCCGTTTGGAGAAATTGGAAATGGTAACGGTTCATCAGTGATTCCATGCCCTATTTCGGTTGAGGGGTCAACATAGCGAACTGCGAGTTGGTGATTCTCACTTAATGCATCAAAATCAGTTGTTGACGGCATTACAAACTTTCCCTCGCCGTGACGAACTGGACAATCAATGCGTTGGATATTTTTCGTCCAAATACACGGGCTTTTGGGATCGAATTCCAATGTCACCCATCGGTCTTCATACTGCCCTGAATCGTTAAGAGTAAGACTTGCTGTTTGAATGAAATCCGGACCATTGCTTTCCACCGAAGGGCCGGGGAGTAGGCCTGTTTTGACCAAAACTTGGAAACCGTTGCATATTCCGATAATGGGTTTTCCGTCTGCAACAAATTTCTGCAACTGATCTCGTAATGCAAAACGCAGCCTGTTCCCCATCAAACGACCACTCCCTAAATGATCTCCAAAGGAAAAACCCCCAGGGACCGCAAGAATGTCAAAATTATCGAGGTTTTGTGTTCCATCAACAAAATGATTGACGTGGATGCGTTCTGATTGCCCGCCTACAAGATTGAAGACGGCTGCAGTTTCATGATCGCAGTTTATTCCAAAACCGAACAAAACAGCTACTTTTGGAGGTAGCATCATACCACGCCTCCAGTCATATCAAGGGTTTTTTGCCATGAATCAACCATAACATTTGTTTCCGTTTCAACAAGTTTGTCGTAGCCATCTGAAATAATTAGAGTTGGAGTTTTGGTGACTTCCCCTAGATAGGTTATGGGGTGGCCTGACATCCACTGAATGAACTCTGTTTCCTGTTCGGGTTGAACCCCCACTAAGAAACGACCGAGTGATTCACCCCACAAACGAGCCCATACACTGGACTTACCCGTGCCATCAATATCAATTTCCGCACCAACCCTACCTCCAATACACATTTCAGCAACTGCTACGGCAAGCCCACCCTCGGAACAATCGTGGGCTGTACGAACAAGGCCGTTTTGAATGGCCGTTGATAATGCCCGATACATAGAGAGATTTTTTTCCGGATTCAAAAGTAGGGGAACTTGGCCCCCAATTCCTTGAGTTTCACCTGAATCTCGAAGCATGTAAGAAAGTTCACAAGCACCAAGTTCTTCCTTTGAAGTACCCACTAAATACACGCGTTCTCCTGCTGACTTGAAATCACTTGTCGCAGTAAAACGAACATCGGGTTGGTCACCGAACACAGAATAGAGCAATGTCGGAGGGATTGAAATCTTGTTCTCTCCGGCGCCGTAATCGTTTTTCATGGAATCTTTTCCAGATACGCAAGGCAATCGGTATGCTCGACATACCCGTTCTAATTCTCGATTGGCACGGACAAGTTGTGCGAGCTTGAATTTCCCATCTGGAGTTTTTACCGACTCGATTGAATCGGGCCAACAAAAATTATCCAACCCTGCGATTTTGTCTACGTCAACACCGGCACAAACTGCATTACGTACCGCTTCATCAATAGAAGCGGCTGCCATTGCACCCGCATCCAAATCTGAATAACGAGGTACAATGCCGCAAGAAATTACTATGCCGTGAGGGTTGCCATGAAGGGGAGCAATTACGCCGGCATCCCCTGGGCCATCTCTTTCAACACCAACAAAGGGTTTGACAGCAGTTTGGGCAATCACTTCATGATCGTATTGGCGAACCCACGATTCTTTCGAAGCGATGTTCGGTCGAGCGAGCATGCGCAGTAACAAGGTTGAGTGGTCAGCATCTCCATCGAGGTATAGCAAATCTGGTAAGAAAGGTTCTGTTTTTGGGAGTTGCCATTCTGATTCGAGTTGTAGTTGTGGCACCCCATCATGAAGAAAGTCGATAGGAAGGTAGGCAACGGTGTCGGTACCGAATTTAACGTGAAACATCCCGCTGCTGGTAAATGTGGCAACGGGCGTAGCTTCAACTTCATGGAGGTTCGCCATCGCTTCAAATGCATCACAATCTGATACTTTAACAGCAACAGTCATTCGTTCTTGACTTTCTGAAACCAAAATTTCCCAAGCCGACAAACCTGGTTGTTTGAGGGGGACTTTCGCCAAGTCTATTTCACAACCGTTGGTGTATTCAGCCATTTCACCAATCGATGATGAAAGGCCGCCTGCTCCGTTGTCAGTGATGCATGTAATGAGGCCTGCATCACGCGCTTCGAGAACCATGTCAAGCATTTTCTTCTGTGTAATCGGATCGCCAATCTGAACAGCGCTAGAAGGCGACTCTTCAGTTAACTCAAGAGATGAAAACGTTGCGCCGTGAATACCGTCGTAGCCAACACGCCCGCCGACCATGTAAACAATATCTCCTGCGGAGGGTGTTTTGATGTGTGATTGCCGGCCGTCTGCTAATTGGCGTGGCATGATTCCAACCGTTCCACAGTAAACAAGTGGCTTACCGATATATCGATCATCAAAGACAATTGCACCGTTTACGGTGGGTATTCCAGATTCATTTCCCCCTACACGAACACCTGCATGCACGCCACGTAGTACTCGAGATGGGTGGAATAAATTGTCAGGTAGGTCCCCCTCCCAATTTGGTGGCCCAAAACAAAAAACATCTGTGTTTGCAATTGGTCGAGCGCCAAGACCTGTTCCAAGAATATCACGATTTACACCGACAATGCCCGTCATTGCTCCCCCGTAGGGGTCGAGGGCTGAGGGAGAATTGTGGGTTTCTGCCTTCATGCAGATGCTCCATTCGTCATCCCAAGCAATGACTCCGGAATTATCATGGAATACTGAAAGTAACCAATCGACTTCATTCTGCATGTCATGGGTTGGTTTCATGATATGTGTCTTGAAAATTGAATCGATGACTGTATCTTCACCCGTTTCTTTGTCAATATGGTGAATTTTTGATGCGAAAATCTTGTGTTTACAATGTTCACTCCATGTTTGTGCAAGACATTCAAGCTCGACATCAGTTGGAGAGTGGGGGACGATGCCTGCTGACTTTCGAGTAGCGCGTATTTTTTCATCGCGGTAATGTGCTTGTATTGTTTGCATTTCCTCGAGATTAAGTGCGAGTAATCCGCTGTCTGATAATTCAAGCAGTTCTTCATCACTGATCTCTAAATTTATTGGTTGGGGTGGTGAAAACACTTGTGGGGGTTTCTCTGGATATTCAAGTGCGGGCCAAAGAGATTGTTGGCATGCCTCGCTGTCCGAGACGAGTGCGCGTTGGATGAGATTGTTGTGAAGTGTTGAAGCAATCCATTCAACTGAAGTGTTTTCAGGTATTCCATAAAAAACATAGGTTTGGTAGGTTGATATTGCTGCATCTTCAAGTTCGTTCTTGGGCGAGAATATTGTTTTGAAACCATCATAAGCAGCACTACCAGGATTGTCGGTCACGCCGGGTTTGAATCCTATTGTAATCGCAGCATCAGGGGTGTTTTGGAAATATTCTGGTGATGCAAGAAGGAGATTGTTTGTGGTTGCATGTTCAATAATTGGATCAGAAAACAAGTCATCTACTCGTTTCGAAATCTCTTCTGACTCAACGGTGCTCTTGATGAGGAAGCCGTTGATTGAACGGACTTCAGTAACATCAATCCCATGGTCGGCCATAAGTTGTCGTCGAACAACATCTCCGCGCACGTCTCGCATTCCATCGCTCTGTTTAGGCGTAACTTCGACACGCGATATCGGCATTGGTAACACTCGTTCCGGGAGGGGCGTAGAGAATGCCATAGACTACGCTCTTTGAACAATACGGCGAAATCAATTGAGAAGTTTTGCCAAATATTGACCTGTAAAACTCTCAGAATTCGCTGCAACGTCTTCTGGTGTGCCTTGGGCAAGTATCATGCCACCACGTTCACCACCTTCAGGCCCAAGATCGAGGACCCAGTCAGAGGACTTAATGACATCAAGATGATGTTCGATAACTATGACGCTATGGCCTTTTTCGCGGAGTTCATGCAAGACATTGATGAGAAGTTCAACATCGGAAAACGAAAGGCCGGTTGTTGGTTCGTCTAAGATATACACTGTGTGCTTATTTGGGGGTCGGCGCAATTCGCTTGCGAGTTTGACCCGTTGGGCTTCCCCGCCCGAAAGCGTCGTTGCGGGTTGTCCAAGACGCACATAGGAAAGGCCGACAGAACGAAGGGTATCGAGAGTTCGGAATATTTTTTTATGGTTCTCAAAAAACACAGCTGCTTCTCCAATCGGCATTTGTAAAATATCATTGATGTTCTTGCCTTTCCATTTAACCTCGAGGCATTCGCGGGTATATCGGAGACCTTGACAAACATCACATGTAATCCATACATCAGGTAAGAAATTCATTTCTAATTTAATTGAGCCAGCACCCTTGCAAGACTCACAACGTCCCCCTTTCACATTGAAACTGAAATGCCCTGGTTTGTAACCGCGCTCTTTTGCCAGTGTTGTTTTTGAAAACAATGTTCGTATTTCATCAAATACTTTCGTGTATGTTGCAGGATTTGAACGTGGTGTCCTACCAATTGGTGATTGATCAATGATAATCGCCTTGTCAACATGCTCCAAGCCTTTGATTGAGGTGTGTTTGCCTGAAACTATATCTGCATTGTGAAGGTGTCTTTGGAGAGCTGGAGCAAGAATTCCAGAAACAAGGGATGATTTTCCCGAACCTGAAACCCCTGTGACTGCAGTCATACAACCAATGGGAAACTTCGCATGAATTGATTGGAGATTGTTGTGTTGTGCGCCTTTGACTTCAATCCATTTTTTTGTAGGTTTTGTTCGCTTCTCTGGGTTTTTGATTTCACGCTTACCGCTAAGGAAGGCGCCAGTAACTGAATTTTCGGTCGACATCGCAATATTTGGGGGCCCGTTTGCCACAACGATGCCCCCCTCAAGCCCTGCCCCGGGGCCTAAATCACAAAGCCAATCTGCTTGTCGAAGTGTGTCTTCATCGTGTTCAACAACAATGAGGGTGTTCCCTAAATCACTCAGTTCTCGGAGAGTCGCAAGGAGGCGGGAGTTGTCTCTTTGGTGAAGCCCTATTGATGGTTCATCAAGGACATACATTACTCCAGTTAACCGACTTCCGATTTGGGTTGCGAGGCGAATTCGTTGGCTTTCCCCTCCAGACAATGTATTCGCCTTACGGTCTAAAGTAAGATAATCAAGGCCTACGCTGTCTAAGAACCCAAGCCGATTTTCAATTTCTTTGAGGATGTCTTTACCAATGAACATACTGCGTTCATCAAGCGTTTCCAAAACATCAGCAAAATCTTCAGGGGCGCCTTCGCCCTCAGGCTGCCAAGCTCGAACAAGTGAAAGTGAATCATGTACAGAACACTGACTTATTTCTGGAAGGCGTATTCCTCCAACTGAGACATGGCGGGCTGCTGCATTGAGTTTTTCACCGTTGCAAGACGAGCATGGGAGATCTGTCATGCAACTAATGAGGCGGGAACGGGTACGTTCAGAAGTTGTTTCGGTGTAGGTTTTTTGTAATCTTGCAATGATTCCTTCCCATGGACGATTCATTTTGTAAACCGAACCGTTATCGGATTCGAAATGAAAATTGATGACTGTTGAACCCGAGCCATGAAGGAGAATGTCTTTGTCATCCTCATCCAAGAGTTCAAATGGAGTATTACGAGATATTCCGTAATGTTGGCAGACTTGTTCCAGCAGACGCCTGTACCACGAAGGGGACATTGATTGTCGCCACGGCCTTACACATCCATTTGATACAGTTAATGTTCCATCGACAATTAAATCAATATTGAATTGCCGTTGTACTCCTAATCCTTGGCAAGCGTTGCACGCTCCAAGGGGGGAGTTGAAAGAAAAGACTCGAGGAGAAAGTTCTGGCATAAAGGCGCCGTGTTCCGGACAAGCAAAATCTTCAGACCATGCAATAGTTTCTCCCTGTTGAGTTAAGTGAGCTTTGGTGCCTTCAGAGAGTAGGGCGTCTGGCAACGGAGCTTCAAGACTCTCAATAGCAACAGCCCCACCACCAATACGGAGTGCCCCTTCGACAGATTCAGTGAGTCTTTGTCGTCGCTCACGCGTGCATTTGAGCCGGTCAATACGAACATCGATGTCGTGGCGAAAATTCTTGTCCAATTCTGGAGGGTTTTCAAATTCTACTTCATGGCCATTCACTTTACCGTGAAGATATCCTTGTTCTACCAGTTGGCGGAAAAGGTCGATGTGTGTGCCTTTGCGAGACCGGACAGCAGGCGACCATAAGGCGATAGCATGGCCTTCCATGTGCCAAAGAATATCGTCAACTATTTCCTGTACTGTCCGGCGGGCAACTTCTCTTCCACAAGTTGGACAGTGTGGTTTACCGACCCTTGCCCAAAGAAGACGTAAATAGTCCTGAATTTCAGTGACTGTCGCCACAGTGGAACGAGGGTTGTGTGAGCCTTGTTTCTGATCGATGGAAATGGCGGGCGATAGACCTTCTATACCATCACAATCTGCTTTTTTCATTTGCCCGATAAATTGACGAGCGTATGAAGAAAGGCTTTCCACATATCTTCGTTGACCTTCGGCGTACAATGTATCAAACGCTAGACTTGATTTACCGGAGCCCGATACTCCAGAAATAACGACGAATTGTCCTCTAGGAAGTTTGACATTGATGTCTTGGAGGTTGTGTGTTCGGGCCCCCCGAACCTCAATCCAACCATCATCACCAGGTTGACTCATACTTCCCCACGAATCTTGGGTAAGGTCAACGGTTCTTCAAGTCGTGGTTTTCCAAGAAGGAAAAAGGAGAGGTGATTTTCTAAATTCTATCCTTCTTTTACGAAAGTTGAAACCCATTTGGAATTGGCACCTCAAAACGAACTGGTTCGTCATCGATCGGGTGGAGAAATTCCAAAGAGGAGGCATGAAGGCAAATACGTTGTAATGGATTTGATTCGGCTCCATGAAGACTATCGCCAACAACAGGGCATCCAAGAGTTTTCATCGCCATTCGAATTTGATGTCGGCGGCCTGTTTCAATTGTAATATGCAACAATGAGAGTAGGTTCGTGGTTTGTTCAATATTCCAGTGGGTAATTGCTTCTTTTGCCCCATGAAATGATGACTTCACTTTCTTTACATGGAGGTGTTTATCTTCGACCAACCATTCACGAGATGTACCATGATTTTCTCTTGGGCGTCCTTCGACAAGAGCGTGGTAAGTTCGATGTACTGAACGTCGAGAAAACTGAGATTGAAGATATTCTTTGTGACGCTCATGTCGGGCAAAAACCATCACTCCAGAGGTGTCACGGTCAAGCCGATGGACGATGAAACACCAGTTCTTCTCATTCTCTTCCCGGACATAGTCAACACACCATGAGTGTAAAGTGTCTTTTTCCAATTTATCAGTAGCAATGGAAAGTAAACCGGCAGGTTTCTCGACAACAAGAATCGCTTCATCTTCCCACACAACATTGAGTTTGGAATTTTTTCTTGATTGTGGTGGTGGTGTGTTGGCGAGAGCTTTTTTCCGGTCAAGAATTTCCACAAGGCTTTGGCTAGAAACGTTGTATTTGGCTTTGTGAATGACTTCTCCATCGACTTGGATTCTCCCTTCAGTAAGCATTTTTCGGAGTTTGCTTTTCGAAGTACTTGGCATCATCTGCTCAAGAATATCAAGTAATGTGTTTTCATGTTCTGTGGTGTATTTCATGAAATCACCTAAAGAATCAATGCGTCACACCATGTTCCTTTTTCCCCAGTATGCCCTGGTTCGAGTAAGGTCAAACCGTCTGCTAAAACAAGACTGTTGAGGTTGCCGGAACCTTGGTAGCCGGTTGAATACGCAAGAAGTTGTTCGCCTGAGCTATCGATTTTAATTCGGCGTAAAACAAGACACTCTCGATCTGTTTTGAGAGGTTCTGCAAGTTTTACACGGACTTTCTTCTCCTGAAAACCACCATCTTCTGTGCTTTGACGTAAATATTGAGATACGAGCATGCGAAAAACAACATGGCTGCTTGCTGGGTTTCCGGGGAGTCCAAAAAGAGGGGTTTTTTTCCAAAAACCAAACAAAGGCGGTGAACCGGGGCGTATCTTAACTCGCCAAAACTTGATGTCACCTTCCTCTTCCATAATTTTCCGAACGAGGTCCCAATCACCCATCGAGACTCCTCCAGATGTCAATATAATGTCACATTCTTCAGCAGCCTTATCGAGTTGAACTCGTAAATTATCAACTGAATCTGATACGGAATTGTATCGGATTGGATTGTGTCCATTCATAGTTACTAGAGACGCTAATCCGAAAGAATTGGATTCAAAGATTTCGGTTTCTCCCAACTCTTCTCCTGGTAGACGTAATTCATCGCCTGTAGAAAGTATTCCAATTGTTAATTTTTTAAAAACATCAATGTGGGAATGTCCCATAGTAGCGCAAAGTCCCACTGAAGAAGGGGAAAGTAAGGTTCCTTTGGATAATGCAGTTTGACCCAAACGAAGATTCTCACCTTTTTTCCTGATAAAGTGTTTTCTTCCTTCTTGTAAAAGAGTGACTTTCTTTCCATCACTGCTAATTTTACAAAATTCAATCGGTAAAATAGCGTCTGCTCCTTTTGGAATAGGAGCTCCGGTCATAATTCGAGAGGCTTGGTTCTGTCCAATATGGACTAGATTTTCACCGGTTCCTGCTTGAACGGTTTGAACAATCGAAAGCACTGAAGGGGGTTGGAGTGAATCTATATGTCGAAAGGCAAAACCATCCATGGCTGAATTATCAAATCGGGGGTCATCAACCTTCGATTGTAGGTCAACAGCTAAGACTCTGTTGAAAACTTCATCGAGATGAAGGGTTTCTGTAGGAATTTCAATGGGATATTGGGCAAGAATTTCGAGTGCTTCACCGTATGAAATGAAGTACGGTGCGCCCGACATGAACCAACGAGTCGGTTGGTTGGTTTGACTTTCACGGTTGAAAATTCATATCACGACTTCGAAAATTCTTTTCCCTGATGCAAGAAGAAGAACACAAACCAGCAAATATTGTACTGTTTTTTGATTCGCATACAGTGCACCGTAACGAGAACCAACTAAACCGCCGATGAGGACAGAAAAAAGGAACGGTATAAGTGTAGAAGTTTCAATCACCAATTGATTTGATGCTGCCGCCCCAAACAATCCTGCTGCTGAATTCACCCAGATGAACATGGCTGCAGTAGCTGCTGCAGATTTGGGTGTTGCCCAGCGTTTCAACAGGAGAATGGGTGAAAGAAAAATTCCACCCCCAACACCAATTATCCCACTGACAAAACCAATTCCGGCACCATAAGTATAGGCTTCTCTTCGTTGAGGGTTGGTCACTTCAATAAATTCAACATTTGTGTTTGAAAGTAAACGTACTGCAGCATACACCAGTGTTATTGAAAGAAGAGTGTCGTAAATGGCTCCGTCAATTTTTAAAAATCCACCAAGGAATGCAAAGGGTATACTTGCAACAATAAAGGGTAGAGTTTTTGAAAAAATGTGATGGTTTGCTTTAGAATAATGGTAAAAAGCTAGCCCTGCAACTGCAAGATTGAGTACCCATGCATGTTGTTTAAGCCATGGACTGTTTAATTGTCCATAACTGGTGAGAGAGAGTACGGCAAGATACCCAGAAGCTCCACCATGGCCTACGCTTGAATAAAGAATAGATACAAGAAAAAGAGCGAAGCATATTGCGAAAAGAGCAACTCCTTGCTCCATTGTTTAACCTCAATCAAATTTCATGATATGATCGCAACCAGGATATGCACAACTTACAGTGTAACGTGCTTTTTTCGGCTTTGGAATTTTGAGCATGCAGCCACACATATCGCATTGGATTTTGAGAGTCTCAGGTTGTGCAGGACCGGATGGAGCATCACCTAAGGTTCGACCGACATCTTGTGACCAACCAAGTGAATCTGTATATTTGTCCGTCTTTACATTGATTTTCTTTTGTTTAAGAGATAGGCGCATTCTGCGCTTTTTCTTCTTTCTCGGTTTGGTGCCTTTAGGTGCCTTAGCCGCCATGGGTATCATACACCGCTTGGCGTAGTTGTATTCAATTACTTCGGCCGAATTCTTCACCAAGATATTCAGATATTCCGTTTACTGGAGTATGAACGATATGACCGTTTTTCTTCAATTCCTCCACGAGCGGTGGTCGAGCAGTGTTTGGATCAGTATGGTAGATTACTACTTCTTCGGCTTCACACGCAGTAGCAAAGTCAAGAATCTCTTTTTGTCCCGCATGTGTAGAAAAGGAGTACGATTCCCATTCGAGAGGGATTTGTGTTTCGTTACCAAAGATGTCGACCTTACCTTCTGTTTGTAACTTACGTCCACCCGTTCCTGAGGCTTGATATCCAGTAAATAAAACAGTATTTTTGGTATCGTTTCGTAATCGGTTGAGGTACCATATAGAGGGCCCTCCTTGCAACATTCCAGATGTTGAAACAATTACATCAGCATTGAGGGCTTTTTTACGATCTGATTTGCTTGATACCCTTCTGCACCATGACCACGCCGTTTGCAATGCATCCGGATCTCGAAGAGTTTCGGGATGATTGAGTTGCATTTTAGCAATTCTTTTTCCCATTCCATCAACATGAACATCGAGATGTGGTAAATGTCTGTGTAATCTCATAACAACGTCTT
>JASLVU010000049.1 GCA_030741225.1 Candidatus Poseidoniaceae archaeon
GAGCATTTGGCAAACTGATTTATCTCATTCCAGTGGTGGGAATTCTGTGGTTCGGAATGAGAGATTTCCTTCGAGGCCGTTCAAAAGATGCCGAGTACCGAACTTCTCTCGATATCAAGAACCACACCGTTGCTGCAGTAGATTGGTCACTCCCTTCAGAGACACGCCTTCGTTTGCGTTAACCCTGATTGTTGTTGCATTGTCTTGAAGTAAGACTTAGTAGAGTGGCCTCTAGGGTGGAGCACATGAGCGACGACCATACGGTTCGAACATCTTCTCTCGCGGCGCGATTGTCATCGGTTGAAATGGACATCGATGATGATGACGAAGATGTCCTTTTTGTAACCGTTGACATGACCAATGAAGCGGCAATTCCTATTGGTGGACTCGACATTTCGGTTGTAACCAGCGACGGCAAAAAGGTTGCCTCCCAATCTGGAATTTCATCTTTGGGTCCTGGATTAACTCGGAATTTTACTTTTGAGTTCCCATTGGAGACAGGCACTTGGACTTTTGAAGTGTCTGGTAGCGGGCAGAATCTCTCTTTAGGGCCGTATGAAGCAGATTTTACTTACGAAGCTGATCAAGGCAGGATGCTTGGTAATTCAATAGGTGCAAGCCTGTTTAGTGGTGCCTTTGACCAAGATTTAGGTATGTTTGGCCAAATTAATGAACGAGAAATGATAGACCCTTCAAAAATGGTCATGACCACTTATTTTGGTGAAAATGCTGAAGGAGGCTCAACCAAGATTTCAATTGGAGACCCCTCGAACGATGTACAAAGTGATTCCGAAGATGATGATGCGCCGCGAATCCCTCCTTGGGAGAAACAAAACTCTGAACCAACCCCTTCCACTGTAGCGTCATCCGGCGACCTACTGCTGCAGGCTGCGCAAGTACAAGCGAGTGAGCCAGAACCTGAGCCTGTTGCCGAAGTAAGCCATTCCGTCACTTCCTCCGTTACTGAATCCCAGCCAACGAAGGTGGTCGCTTCTACTCCTCCTCCTCTTCCAACAGCTCAAGTACCTACGGCAGAACCCTCTGGTCCTCCATCCGGTCCACCTTCTGGCCCTCCATCCGGGCCGCCTTCGGGTCCACCTTCAGGTCCACCTTCAGGTCCTCCATCCGGTCCACCTACGGGTCCACCTTCAGGTCCTCCATCCGGTCCACCTACGGGTCCACCTTCGGGCCCTCCATCCGGACCGCCTTCGGGTCCACCTTCTGGCCCTCCATCCGGCCCACCTACTGGTCCACCTTCTGGCCCTCCATCCGGCCCACCTACTGGTCCACCTTCTGGCCCTCCATCCGGCCCACCTACCGAATTGATTTCATCGAAGGATGAGTGAGGCGAGTCTATGAGTGATGGATTTGCAATGGAATTATGTGGCAACAAGGCTGCATGGCAGATTGTGCCAGACGGAGTTACATCCATCGATCTTGATAAAGTAGGCCAAGTCATTCAAGATGCAGGATATACGGTAGGAATTCAAACTCGTCTTTGCTGGACATTTTCAGGACCTTGCGATTTAACGCTTTATCCCAGCGGTAAACTTCTGGTGAAAACAGAAAATAAGGAATTGGCGGCAGATGTAGCAGAACAACACGTGACAGTTTGGTCACAAGCCTAGGAGGCGAGTCGATGAGGGATATTCCCGATGCAATCGTTCAAACTCTTCTTTCAAACCAGGTTGTTGCGTATCCTACATCCACGCTACCAGGCCTCGCTACTCTCCCTACAAGGGAAGGTTTAGATGCCTTGTTTTCATTGAAGAAAAGGCAACCCACCCAACCCGTAAGTCTAGGAGTTGCCTCTCTAGAACAAGCCAGCAGTCTAGTCCAGGTGCCAGAATTCGCCAAACGTCTCCTCGACGATTTCCCCCAAGGTTCTCTCACGCTGATTCTTGATGCACATGAACCTCTCGACCAAAGACTCGGGGGTGAACGCGTTGCAGTTCGAGTTTTTGCACACCCAACTGCTCGGGCATTGGCAGAGAAAGTAGGTCCAGTAACTGCTACAAGTGCCAACAAAGCGGGCGTACCTCCGCTCTCTGACGCAGAATCTGCAGGATTTGCACTCGATCTTAATCATGATTCAATACTGACTGGAACCTGTCCAGGAGGTCAAGGCAGTACATTGGTCTCGTTGGACAAATCATCCACTTCACCTTCGGGTTTTTCGGTAAGAATTATGAGAGAGGGCGTGATACCTGCAACTGACGTGAACCTATGGATGTCGAAGAATCGCTGAAGTATTGGCGTGATGCTGGTCATGTTGCTCGCCGAACACTCGAAGCGATGAAACTTGAATTACAACCCGGCAAGACATACCATGAGATTATCGAGTCTGCAGAGCGCTTCATACATCGTCATGGAGGAAAGCCTGCTTTCCCAGCGACCATTCATTCAAACGATCTTGCCGCCCATTTCACGACCAATCATCTTGTTCAAGGGCCCGACGGATGGGAGGGTGATATGGTTCTTCAGAAGGGCGATTGTGTAAAAATCGATTACGGAGTACACATCAAGGGTCACATTGGCGATAATGCTCTTACCTTTGAGGTTGGGAACACCAACAATCATACCGAGCAGATTAAGGCTGCTAAAGAAGCGAGAGATGCTGCAATAGAAGTCATGCATCCAGGAACTCCATGGTACAAGGTTGGTGCAGCAGCCGCACAACCTTCTCTTGATGCAGGTTTCCAACCCATTCGAAATCTTTGCGGCCATCAACTCAAACCGTGGCAATTGCATTCAGGAGTTTCAATACCTTCGTACGCTTGTGGTCCCGATAACCGTGGTTTCAAAGGCGTCGTGGAAGAAGGAGGCGTTTATGCTGTTGAACCGTTCAACACAACCGGTAAATCTGGTCTTATCGAGAACATTGGATCTCCTCATTCCTCGAATATCTATCGAGTAACTGGAGCTACTACTTCTCGTAAAGCACGCGCAAAAGGACAACTAAAACCTCTAGGGGCTCAACTTGCACGCAACCTAGAAGAGCGCTACTCCACGTTGCCTTTCGCTGAGCGCTGGGCTTTCCCAATGCTGGAAAAGCCGTTTCCAGAGGCTGATGAAGCCAGTCTTCAAAGCAAATGGAATGCGTTGGTCAAGAAACTCATCAGTATTCGGTTTTTAGAGACCTACCATGCATTGCGCTGTATCGATGGAGGAAATATTTGCCAATTTGAACACACAGTCTACATTGCAGAAGGCGGAGCAGAAATTTTGACAGTGGAATAATCTCTGTTTTTGCCTTGAAAACCAATATAAACCGTAATTGCGTGGGTATAACGAACAGGGCTGTTGAAGTTCTTGTTGAGTGCATCCCATCCCCTCCGCATTACTCTCACCCTGTTCACCTTTTTCTTCAACCAGCCTTGTGGCAAAAAATAACATTTCTGGAAAATTCGTTTTTTGGCCATTTCTTCGCGCAGTCCGCGCTTACAAATTCATTGCTCTAGTGGATTCGGCTCATTTTTCTAAAAATGTTAAAATCGAAAAATCCCCCATTTTCGGCTGTTTTGAACGGAACCTCGATGAATAAAGGGAGCAGGATTAAATATCACGGGTGCGGTAGGGAATCTACCCCCGATTTCGGGATGGAGGACAAAAATATGAAAAACGAAAATAGAAATGAAGAAGCTGTTAGCCCAGTTATCGCTACCATTCTAATGGTTGCAATTACTGTGGTACTTGCTGGTGTATTGTATGTTTGGGCTAGTTCCCTAGCAGAAGGCAACACTGATGGAAACCTTGATCTTTACGTCATGGACGCTGAAGACGCTGCTGGTTCTCCAACAGATGCTAACAACGACACCCTGGTTCGTGTCACCATGACACAAGGTAGCGACATTAACTGGGCTGCGATCTCTGTGAAGATCTCTGTCAACAATGGCGCACCAATTACCTGCAACAACCCTGGATCAGCGGGCGCAACCCTTGGTTGCGACCTTGTTGAATTCGGAGACACGTCTGACCAATTCTGGTCAGTCACTGATGGTGTTACCATCAGCGAATCCGGACAAAACCTCTGTGACACATCCGAACCTTGTTCAATCAAGGTCACTGTAGGTAACACACAAGAAGGAAAGACTCTTGACGAGTCTTCCACAATCGCTTCCTGATTTTTTAATTAGGAATCGTCTTGTGTAACATACATGTTCCTTTGAACATGAATCCGCCCCTCTGCAGACTTCGGTCTGCAGGGGGGCCTTTTTTTTTTAATTCAAATCGGAGTCAGCTATTTTTTTGCGCGTATCGCTATGCTGTTCCCACATGTGGAGCGAACGTCCACGAAGAGTCTGCCAATGAGCAGATACCAAATGCTCCATGCCAGTAAAGATTGAGCCTACGGTTTGTAACAATGGGATTCGAATACCTCGTCTGTCCAACGCCCATGCAGTCAAGCACATCAATTCAATCAAGACTAAACTGCTGTGCATTACCGCCAGCGATCCGCTTGGCATGCCAGCAATCATAACGATAATCCATCGGATTATTCCAGACAACCCCGCACCCATTACCAGTAGGGGTGCCAAGATATGAAAATGGGCTTCTCGACGTAGGATAGAGGAAAAGGTACCCAGCCTACGATCAAACCAAGATTTTCTGTGACTCATGAGCAAGCGTTGTAGCCCCTGACCGCGACGAATTTTTTGCCGCCGTTGCCCCTCAGGACTCATCGGAGCAACATCTTCAAAGTAAACTTCAGAATCATGGATACTTCGAAATCCATTCAATCGTACACCTGTTGCAATTTGTGCATCATCGGCATTTGAAAGAGTGTTGAGTTGCTTTGATTGAAAACAGCTGCTGCGCCACATCATGCACGAGCCTTCCAAAAAGGGCGTCGAGTCTTTCGCAGATTCACCTTCTCGCAATAATTCAAACATACTTCTGTGCGTTTTTTCACTGGACAGCGACTGGTGTCGTAAGGCACGGGCTCCAACTGCCCCAATAGTCCTATCACCAAACCACCCTTGCAGCCGAGAAAGTGCGTTTGGTGGAAGAAACGCATCTGCATCCGTCATGCAAATACATCCATCAAACGACTCTTTCTCTAGATGAGCTATCGCTTGTCGGACAGCTTCAGTTTTCCCTAATCTTTCGGACATTTCTAGAACATGCGAAGAATCAAACGCTTTTGGGTTCTTTTTGACCCATGATTTTATTTTTTCAACCGTTGAATCTGTTGAAGCAGAATCAATAACCAGCAATGAGCAATCTACATTTTGTTTTGCAAGGTTAGCGAGCTTCTGTTCAATGATGAGTGATTCGTTCCATACAGGCAGCATGACGGTTACTGGGGGGAGTTTCGAATCGTTGACAGGATACTCGAGCGTTTGTTTACGCCATTTACCAACTGAATATCGGTGAACAGCGAATGGTGCAAAGGCAGCAATTCCCAGACCGACTTCGACCAAGGCTGGAATCCACACCATGACCGTTTCAAACCACCACTCCCCTTGAGTTCTCCCCTCAAAAAGTAGGTGAAGAGCCTGCTTTCTTTCCGCAATCTCTTCATCCAATGGCCGCAGAGGCCGAACCATGCCTAAGGTGCTTCACATAGGACCGTGCGATACACCAGGCGGCATGGCGAATGTGATGCACATACTTGCCGAACACCCTCCAGAAGGATGGGTTGCAGAATTGCTTCCATCGCATTGCAAGGGCTCGCTATGGGCGAAATGGCGAGCCTACCGTCGAGCTCGAAACGCTTTTTCACAAATGTTGAGGGATGAAAAGCGACGCCCTGACATGATTCATATTCATACAGCTGCGGATTGGTCTTGGTGGCGAAAACGACGTTTCGCTCAAATGGCATACAAAGCGAGATTACCGAACATCGTTCATATTCACTCTGGACAATTTGATTCCTGGCTGGGTTCTTCATCGAAACGGGCTCAGAACTTCAACAATGATGTTCAACAAAACAATTCTCAAGTCGTTGTATTAAGTGAATCATGGAAAGAGCGATTGTCTCAATTTATTGGAGATGCGGTTGCCATTCATAACCCCATGGAACCAGAACTTGAATTCGGCAAAGTCACTACACGTGAACCAAACAAGGTCCTTTTTCTTGCTCGCGATGATCCGGTGAAAGGTGGGTTTTTTGCGCAGAGGTTAATCGAAAGTTTACGGCACAAGTATCCCGAACTTGTGTTGGCGATGAGCGGAATTTCCAAAAGCCAAAATTCGTGGGTTCGTCCCTTAGGATGGATGAGCGAAGCAGAAAAAAAGCACCAACTTGAATCAGCAAGGGTTTTGATAGTCCCTTCCAAATTTGAAGGACAACCAATGGTTGCATTGGAGGCAATCGCTTCAGGAACTCCGGTTTTATTGAGCGATACAATTCATTCCTTACCATCAGAAATTCCGAAAGCGAAATTCGAAGACATCGAAGATTGGCAAGACAAACTTGAACAGATTCTCACCTCACCTCAACCTACGTACCCTCAATCAATACTGGATGCCTATACATTGAACAGCATACAGGATTCATGGAAAGAATTGTACGAGTCCTTACTCGTTCAGGGCTGAGATGCACGATTTTTCCAAAACAGACACACTTTTGCTCCAATCTAGATGCTCTTCTGCATATTTCCGAGCGGCTTTGGAGTGCGAACGAATCTCATCATCTGTAAGTGCTTGAACCCATTCTACTCCATCGATATGAAAATCTTCTTGATGAACAAGTTTCATCCATTCAGGCTGTTCTTTTGTTTCTAATCGGTGACCATTGTGATCGATTCCAAAAATTATCAATCCGCTGGCAGCGTATTCGCTGCGCTTGAGTGGGCTAGCAAGAGACCAAACCTTTGAACGCGGCATGGGCAGCAATCCAATATGCGCTTTTGCAATTTTTTCTGCTAATTCGTCTTGTGGTAAAGTCCCTATAACATCTAAATTTTCATCGTTCTGTGACATGTTTTTCAGAGCTTCAAAAGCATCACCTTCTCCAATGAGAAGAAGTTGAGTTTCAATGTTTTCATTGCGAAGTTTTTGCTGCAACATTGGTAAAGCAAGAATGCCTCTGTGACGATCGAGTCTTCCGTGATAGACCATTGTCAATATGTTGTTTTTTTCTTTGGGCTGAAACAGAGCAATATCGACCCCGGCTGGGAGAATCTCGATTTGTGAGGAATCTACTTTGACTTTTGATTGAACAAATTGGAAATGAGCTCGAGAAACGACATGCCCAGAGCAGGCGTGCTTACGTGCAACGAGTTTCCACGCTTTTTTCCATACTGGCCATTGTAAAATTGCAAGAATTCCGCTGTCTGCTGGTGGACTTCGATCCATCAAAACCCATGGAACAGAGTTCATTTGCAATGGTTTTGCCAATTTCGCTGCAATTTGCCAGTCAACAATCGCAACAGTATTTTTTGGACAATCGTATTCATTCAACCATTCCCTCATCTTTGTACCAAGTACGCTGGCTTTTCGTCCTCGCATCGCTTGAGCTTGAATTGAAACATGAATCCATGGCAGTGTCGAATGCGTTTCGCTTGAATCTGAATTGACGATTGTGACTTGATGACCTTTTGATACCAATCCCAAGGCCAACGCTTCCATTGTAGTTGAACACAGGTCGTTCATTTTGCGGGTTGTAAACCATAAAATGTTCATTTGTCACGACCCCACAATTTCACGAGTTCACGTATTCCATCATCGAAATCGATTTCTGGCAACCAGCCCAATTCGTGTTTTATTCGAGAAATATCTGCTACAGAATGACGAATATCGCCTTCTCGGGCAGGTTTGAACACCGGTACTGAAGATTGCTCCAAAATCCCATACTCGATGCACGCAGCATTAAGTGAAGAAAGTAAATCCAAAATCGAAATTTGTTGTGAGGTTGCTACATTGTACACATGCGAACTGATTTCATTCCATTGCGTTGAGAGTAGTTTGAGAATGCATGCACTCACATCATGAGCGTGAATGAAATCCCGTGTTTGCATTCCGTCACCGTACACGACGGGTTGTTGTCCTTCTGTAAGGCATTTGAGCATACTTGGAATCACTGCAGAATACGCTCCAGTAGGGTTTTGATTCGGTCCGTACACATTGAAGAAGCGTAATGCGACTGCTTCGAATCCTCGTTCATTGGCTTTGAGAATCTGTTGTTCATTTTCAGCCTTCGAATGGGCATAAGGTGAAAGTAAAGTTCCTACACTCTCTTCACTCAAAGGTACGCTTTCTAAGTCCCCATAGACCGCTGCACTTGATGCTATCACAATTCGCTGAATATTCGTCTTTTCACAGCAATCAATCACATTTTGAGTGCCAATGACATTGATTTCATGGGTCTTTTTTGGAGACCGAAGCGATTCAGGTACCGAAACCTGAGCTGCCAAATGAACCACAGCATCACGGTTTTGAAGTGCAGCAAGGAGTCGTTGTTCATCCAGGATATCTCCTTGAATATACTGCACTTCGCTAAGCGAGGTCGGTTGTAAATCATAAATGCAAACATCGTGGCCGCGTTTGAGTAAAGCATGCGCAACATGAGTTCCAATGAAGCCTGAACCTCCGGTGATGAGAACTCTCATGACAGCACCTCTCAAATCTCCAATCTGTTGTAGACTTCTTTGGTGTTCTTTACCACAACATCCCAAGTCCGATTTTCCAGTACCCATTGTTGTGCAGCACGTCCTATTTCCTTACGTTTTTCGGGTTGTTTAACACACAATTCGATGGTGTCTGCCAAATCATTGAGGTCATCAGGTTTGTACAATAGGCCCGTTTTTTCATGCTGAATAATTTCCTCTAGCGCAGCTAATTTTGATGCAACAACCGTTCTTCCCATGGCCATTGCTTCAAACGGTTTGAGTGGAGTTACCAGTTGCGTCACTCGACTACTCGGACGACTAACGACAAACACATCGATGAGGGTGTAAAATGTCGCAACTTCATCGTGAGGTACAGGTCCAACAATCGTCGAGAAGTTTTCTATTCCGAGTTCTTTGCATAATTGGCGAAGTTCTGCTTGTCCGGACTCACCAGTCAATACGAAAAATTGCACTTTCAATCCTTTTTGGACCAATTGAGCAACTGCTCTTGCCGTTAAGTCCACACCTTCCATCTCTCGTAATGAACCAATGTAACCGACAGTGCAGGCATCTTGATTTTTCTCAAGGCGTTCAGTAACTGTGGGATACAGTGCAGAACTCTTGTTTTGCTCAAGCATTTTTCCTTCAACTGCGTTTGTCACAATTGAGATTTTTTCAGCGGGAACTCCACGACGAATCGCCTCGTCCTTCAATGTCTCACTGATGCAAATGACTTGGTCTGCTTTACGAAGAACCTTGGTCTCGTACGATTGAAATCGCCGATATGCAGGTCCGTTTCTCATCCATCTGCCGTTTGCAACAGCCGTTTCCTCCCACATACCCCTCATTTCGTAGACAAATGGGATTTTGAGTTTACGAGCAGCTTTCAGTGCAGGAAGCCCAACTCGATAAGGCGTATGGGCGTGAAGAATGTCCACTTTTTGTTCTTTGGCCACTTCGATGATTCTTTTTGTGAAATATTTGATGAGAATTTTCTCCTCTACAACCTTCCATCCAATTCGGAAAAAGTGCCGAATTACCCGTCCTATTTTGAAAAATCCGTAATAAAAAAAATCCCAAATCCGAAAAAGAAAGAATTTCTTTTGTTGGTTTTCATCAATCCGTTGTGTTGAATCAGTTCTAGGTTTTCGAGTAAACCAATGAACCAATTTGTGGCTGATTTTCGAATTTTTCTTTCTTGAAGGATGTAAAGTTCTGTGGTATGTCACACCGTTCATTTCGTGCGCATCGACCATACTCTCACGATCAGGATACCACGGAGATGTTAGAGCCACATTTTCTAGCCCTTCGAGTTTTGCTTGATGTTGGAGTAGCATTTGTGTTCGAACAGCGTAACCGTTGACATCCGGCGAACTGTTGGCGAGCACATGCAAAATCTTCATTCAATCACCATTACGAATGTGCTCCAAAAGGACATCAGCGATTCGTTCGGCAGTTTTTCCGTCCCATAGGTCAGGTATTCGTCCAGCTTTCCCTTGCCCAGATAAAGATTCAAGGGCGGTTTTCTCGATAAGAACAGGGTCACACCCTACAATTGTGTTCGTTCCCTCGGTTACTGTAATCGGTCGTTCAGTATTTTCTCGTAGTGTAATGCATGGAATTCCCAGTGCAGTAGTTTCTTCCTGCAAACCACCAGAATCAGTAAGAACCAGGGTTGAAGATGCCATTAGAGCAACGAAGTCGAGATATCCAACTGGGCCGGTTAAAACAATATTTGGAATTGCTTCAAGTCGTTCATACATACCGAAAGACTTCGCCATTTTTTCAGTACGCGGGTGGATTGGAAAGACAAGTTGAATTTCTTCACCTATGGTTTCTAGAGCTCCCAAGATACCTGAAAAGTTCTCTTTATCATCGACATTCGATGGCCGATGGAGCGTTAAGATGGCATAGTTTTCATCAACACCGAGTTCTTGTAAAATTTGACTTTCCTTTGAACGTTCAAGGTTCGAATACAAACTGTCAATCATAACATTTCCAACACGAACAATGCGTTCTTCTGCTACGCCTTCCGCTCTTAGATTTTCATCTCCGTCTGGAGAAGGCGTTAGCAAAAGGTCGGCTACCGAATCGGTGAGGATGCGGTTAATTTCTTCAGGCATCTGGCGGTCAAAAGAACGCAGCCCAGCCTCGACGTGCGCGCAAGGTATGACCAGTTTAGCACATACGATTGAGCAAGCAACGGTTGAGTTGACATCACCAACAACAACAACCATACTCGGTGATTTTTCATTGCATATTTTTTCAAATTCCATCATTACAGTTGCCGTTTGATAGGCGTGAGAACCGCTTCCAATACCGAGAT
>JASLVU010000004.1 GCA_030741225.1 Candidatus Poseidoniaceae archaeon
AATCCAGTCCGTCATCAACGATTCCGATGACAATTCCGCTACCTTTGTAGGTGTTCCAAGCACCGGTAATGTTGACATCTTCACCGCTCACTCCGCCGGTTTGTCCAGTATTCTGCAGGTGCCATTGGTCGGAGAATTTTGGGTCGTTGGGCACCCAACGTGGAAGCATTTCATTATCAATCAGTGGATAGGCTGCTTCAATTTCACCTTCAAGAATCATTGTTGTGAATTTTTGTGAAGCGGTTCGAGGGTCAGCATCTACAATCCATGCTCCTTGAAGCTCATCAGCCGCAATGCCTTGTTGGTATTGTGAAATGACGACCCATTGTTGTGCGGAATGAAGTTGTTCTTGAGTGTAGATGGAAAGGTCGCTTTTTTGCCTCAAAGACGCCTGAACTGCAGGCGAATACGTCTCGATAACTGTGTTTTCCTCGACTATGCTAGCAGAAAAAGTGGATTCTTGGGAATGTGTAGCGGTAGCGATGGGAGCGCACATCGAGGCCAACAACACAAACAGTATTGTTACGACGCGCATACCAGTCGGTTGAATTGATTCCATATTAGCACTATCTCCTCAGTGGTTCCATATTTCCTGATAAACGGATTGAGGTTTCTAAGAGCGATTCATTTGGTTTTTTGAGGGAGCGGATATAGTTGGCTATCGTATGATGAGAGTGCTTTAATTCGTCGAGAGAACCGACCCATTCTAGAGCATTTTTTGGTTTTTCAAGCGCGACAGAATCGGAGTCATGAACGCTCCATTCAGAACAACCATCTCCCGAATCTGAGGCAATTTGAATACACCAATGTTGCGGAAGCGGCGAGTTTGAACACTGAAGGTTATGTCGTTCACTGTATCGAACAATGCAATCATTGGAAACATAGGTGACGCCCATTTCGTTCAATGCTTCGACAGACGCATCATCTTCGGCACCATGCTGAAACCATACAAGAGGGAAATTTTTTTTCTCAAATCGCAGTATGAGATTTTTTACCACTTTCCGTGCTCTTTCTGGAGCGAGAAAAAGTACAACCACCTCGGGAGTTAAACCATCGTCCAGATTTGGCCGAATAGGGAAACCGTCGATTGTCGCTCCGGCATCATTTGGATGGACTGGAGCAACCGCCCATCCCCGTTGTTTAAGTTCGTGAACAGCGGTATGTGCGGGTTTGTCTTTTTTCAATCCAGCTCCGAAGATGTGGATTGTTTGAGCGGACGACAGAGTTGCCGAAAGCCGTTCAATCGCATCAACATCACTGCTGTTCATGGACAACTTTTCATTAATGTACTTATCAAAACTTGTTCATGTGTGTCGGCATTATTTCATCTGTATGTTTCAAATCATTCTACCTCTAGGGACTTCCATGACCGACCAAAAGCGCCCTCCTCACGACCGTGGACACGAGTTATGGACCGCAGAAGGAGGCCCATCTCGGATGTTATTGGCAAGCATCGACCGGTGGGTCAACGCTCTGTTAGCAGACGATGGAATCACGATGCCTTTCATGGGAGGTTCTCAAAAAATTGATGCAGTAATTTTTGCACGTTCCGACGGCATAGTCGTTGGAACCGCAGCAATTGACCACATGATACAGATTTGGGCTCCTTCTCTCAAAATTTCATGGATGGCAGGGGATGGAAAAAAGGTTTCCAAAGGCGATGAAATCGCGGTTGTAAGTGGCGAAAAAGAAACCCTGCTTGGGATGGAACGGAGCATGTTGAATCTTCTTGGACAACTATCGGGAATCGCAACTGAGGCAAAACGATGGTCGGCCCGAGCTCCTGGTCAAATTGCATGTACTCGGAAGACTACATGGGGTTTGCTGGATAAATGGGCAGTTCATTTAGGCGGTGGCCTCACCCACCGTCTTCATTTGTATGACGCAAAGATGTTGAAGGAAAATGACCTTGCTTCAATGTATCAAGAACATGATGATCATTCAAGTAGAATCGTTGCATTCCTTCAAGAAGTTTCAAACGAGAATTGTGGTGCGTTTCTTGAAGTGGAAGTTCGTGAAGAGAAAGAAGCAATTATGGCAGCAGCAGCATGGGCTCAACGTCAGGATGAAAATCTGCCAAAATTGGTCATAATGCTTGATAATTTTGGACCGGAACGTAGTCGTGAAGTTGCATCTCAATTAACGGAAATGGGGCTGCGAGAGCACGTTTATTTGGAAGCCAGCGGAGGCATAATCTTCTCTCAACTTGATGAATGGCATGAAAGTGGAATCGATGTATTATCGACCAGCGCAGTGAACCGTGGCGTCCCCCCTCTCGATTTATCGATGATTGTTGACGGTGCTTGAGGGAGTCCCATGACAAAAATTGCGGCAGATCCTTCGCACCCACGTTATCAGTCTTTACTGCTTAGGCATCGTTTAGAAGAGGCAGAAAAAAAGGGGATGCTTGCAGGAAGCGCTTTGATTGCACATGGCCGTGGCGAAGCTTTCGACTACTTACTTGGCGAACAAACCATTCCAAGTGCGATGAACGCAACCCAACACGCTCTCTCGCTCCTTCAATCGGCTCGAAGACCAGTTATCAGTCTAAACGGAAATGCAGTTGCTCTTGCTGGGAAGGAATTACTGCAACTCGCACACAAATTGAACTGCGCAGTCGAAGTTAACATCTTCTATCGCACACCTGAACGCATGGAATCTTTGTTGAATCACCTTACTGAAATCAATCAACAGGAATCTCTCGCAGTCGAAGTTTTGGGAGCAAACCCAGATGCTCGGATTCCTGGCTTGGAGGGTCCTCGAGCGAGTTGTACACGAAGCGGAATTTATGATGCGGACGTCATTCTTGTTCCTCTTGAAGATGGAGATCGTTGCGAAGCGCTTGTAGCCATGGGCAAAACAGTGGTGGTCATCGATTTAAATCCGTTATCTCGTACTGCGCAAACAGCATCTGTGACAATTGTAGACGAATTGACTCGAGTGGTCACGAACATGATTTTTTTGCTAGAATCATCCGAAAAAACCACTCCTACAGATTCGTATGATAATCAAGAGATTGTTCGACAATCTCTTGACCACATCTTGACCTTTTTTGGATAATAATCTCATTTTACTTACGTAAACAGCGTTTTTCCGTTTTTGCCGGCAAACATTTTTTATTCCATCTTTTGGGTTATTCAGCCAAATGGGCGAGAATCCACCAATGAATCCTAAAAAAAATAAGTTTGGGACATCAGTTTCGTTTGACCTTGAAAAATCACCGGGTCCAAAACGTCGCGAAAAGAAGCAACATGAGCAAAATTTAGAGACAGTAGTCGAGGTTGCCAAACCCTCCTCTGCTGAAGTTGAATGCCCGGGTTGCGGCCATGGACTTTCGGAAAATGAATGGCTTGAAGCATTGGTTGGTTTCGTTTCAGGAGTGAGAGATTTTGAACTCGGCAATCCTGTACGCGCTCGAATTGTTCAAACGTTGAGAAATTCGGTGAGCAATATGGATACCCCACATCCACGAGATGTATGGGAGGTGAGTATTGTGACTCGTTTGATGGAAGAAATAAAACGTATTGTGCAGGCCGAAGTTCTTCGAATATCCAACGATGAGATGGAACAGAAATTTTCAATTGCCGAGGTTCAAGAAATGATTGAAGCTACTGAGAGAGAAACTCGATTATCGATGGTGAATGAGGTCTGGGGCGAAGCAGTTGTACAGGTTCAAGCTGCATTAGAGCCCGAATTACGCAAACAAATAGAAAGCGAATTATGGGTGGAATTTGAGGCAGAACTTCGCCGGCGCCAAGCCTCTTAGAAGCGTTCTTGCAATTTAGTCGAAAGACGTTCTGCTATACTTATGCCAATTCCTGAACAGGATGCATCTCCACCCAAATCATAGGTGAGCCCCTTTCCTTGTTTCAAGTGATCTGCAACGCTCTCATCAATCAGTGAGCCGATTTGTATGAGTTCTTGGTCGTTGTTCTTACGTCCAAGCCAATCCATCATGAGTTGGATAGAGTTGATGCTTGCGATAGGATTCACTTTGTTTAATCCTGCATATTTTGGAGAAGAGCCGTGAACAGGCTCAAAGAAAGCATTTGAATCTCCGATGTTGCCGGATGCAGCCATTCCCATTCCGCCTTGAAGTACCGCTCCGAGATCAGTGGCTATGTCTCCAAACATGTTTGAAGTAACGACGACATCGTAACTTTCAGGGCTTCGAGTAAGCCATTGAGTGAACGCGTCAATGAATCCATAGTCCAATTCAGTGTTTGGATAGTTTTGAGCAACTTTCTCAAACGTACGTCGGAACAATTGACAACCGCGAGTAACGTTTGACTTGTCGATACACGACACGCGCTTTTTTCCATCAATGGGTGCGCCGTTACGTGTTTCTGCGATTTCAAAACCCATTCGTATGAGTCGTTCACTGCCGTGTTCGGAGATTGGCCGAGGGTCATAGGCGATTTCACCCTCCAGCCCGGGGAAAGTCATTTCCGGAGGTTCGTAGGGAGGGCGCCCCATTGCGCGGTCAGCACTTCTTCGAAGTAAAGAATGATACAAACCCTCAGTATTTTCGCGCAGAATGGTCATGTCAACCATCCCTGGTTGCCATATTTGAGTGAATTTACCGTGGACTTTGTGCGGTACCCCCTCATAGAGTTTAATCGGCCTTAGATTTGCATACAAATCCAATCCGCTACGAAGGCCTAGAATGACTGAGCCGCCAGCAAGGTCGCCGTTCGGCAAAAATGCTCCAGGGTGGCCGATTGCCCCCAGATAGAGGGCGTCGGCTTCATCGCGACAGAAATCGAACGAACCTTCCGCCCATTCTTCACCGGTTTCTTTGTAATGTTGTCCTCCACACTGGATGACGGTTTGTTCAAATCCTTGATTCGTGTTTTGCTCTATGGTATCAAGAATACGTTGGGCTTCAAGTGCCACTTCCCGTCCTGTTCCATCGCCCGGTAAAACGCCAATTCGATAGTCAGCCATGTTTTTTCGCACGGGCAACCCCTACATGAATACGCCCCCCTTTGAGCAATGATATTCATGTTCAGAACAAACGGAATTTTCACGGTTGGCGCTTGTAAAAGGAGTATGACCATTGGAAACCATTTCCGCACTAGAACCGAGCACAGCGAATGGTTTCTGCAATGGAATCAAAGGTTTGAATCCCACGCGAGTATTCATAGGCCGTCAAGTGGGAGAGTACCGAACATGAGTGACAAAAGGCCCAAAGTTTCCGATGGTCAAATTTCGGTAGATATGTTGCCCTATGAGGTTCAACAATTGGTCGAAGTCATGAGCGGCTTAAACCCAGAATGGTCTCTCGAAAAGTGGATGAGTGAGCAGGCTTCGAATATGTTGGAACTCATCCAAGGGGATTTAGGGCGTGAGCAAATGCTGATTGAGCAACGACTTCACAGACTTCACGCAATTCAGGGGAGGCTGGAGAAGGAGAAAATTAGCTTTGACCCCCAACAGAGGAACATCTTTGACTGCTTTGATCTTGAAGTCGACTCGAGTTTGAAGGGACTCGGTCAACGAACCGCCACCAGTCAAGATTCCATACATACTCCTTCCATACAAGAAGAATCTCTTCACCCAGTCAACACTTTCATTGAACTGTTGCCCGACGACGAGAGCGACGACCCATTGCTTGCAGTCGTGTGTCAAAAACTTCTCATCCATGTTGAATCGGAACTTGGTAAAGGCCTCCCATGTGCCACTCTTGAGACTATTATTAAGGAACTCTCTTCAAGCGGTATTAGCCCTGAAGAGATTGATGAGGCTCTCGATTATTCATTGATGAACGGCACATTGCTTGAGATTGATGATGATTGTTTTGTTCCTTTAAATTAATGCCGGTATATTGACACCCAACCGCCTCTTGGACGGTGCATGGCGACAAAAAAAGAAGGTGCTCAGCGACTTCTTGACACGCTAGAGTCGAAGAAGAAACTCAAACTAAGATTGATGTTCGCTCTTGGCCAAGCAATTGCAGTTTCTGCGTGCATATGGTATCTTTCCGGTTTTTGGCAGTTCGCAGTTGCTGCAATTCTTGTGTTTGGGTTGTTGATACAATTCGCTCTTGAGCGAATGTCAAACAGTATTGAAGCCAGTCGCATTCAGGCGGTATCAGACTTGGGTTGGAAAGAACAACATTTGAGTGATGAAGAGTACAGAACTCGTATAGAAAAGATACTCGGGCAGTGAGAGATGACTATGCTTGACCCAGGGGCTTATTTTCTCCAACAAATCAAACTTGAAGACAAAAAAATGTTGCAATTGAAGCGATTTATTCTGCTTTCATTGTCTTTTTCTTTCCTGTTTCTTTTTGTTCTTGCTGAAATTATTGGGGGCACTCCAATTCAGTTGCTTCTTTTTTCGATTGTCGCCCTTGTTGCGATACTGGGCATCGTCATTTCCTCGAAAAAAGCCGCAAACGATCGCCTGGATTCATTGCTTGCGTTGCTCGAAGTAGACCCAGAAATTTTTGAACATTCATCGCGACGTGATTTAGTAATGAATGCGGCTCTTTCAGGTGTTTTTGAAACGGTGCAGGTCTCAAAAAATCAGCAGCGACTACGCGGTTCTGACGAAAAAGGGTTCACATCAGGCAAAACAGAATCACCGCTTAGTAATGCAATTCCTAGAAGAGACGCATTGAATTCAGAATCAACATATGCCGGTTTAGAGGATGATCTTCGACCTTCAGAACTCTTGGTGACTGAAGCAAATCAACGATATGAGGCAATGGCTCAGAAACGTTGGGAGGATTCAGAATCCTCTGATGTCGATCTTGTTGAGGCAGGAGTTGAACGCCTTGGAGATTTGGTTCGAACAGATTGGTTTGAAAAAAATGCGAAAGAAGGTGGCGTTCAAGCATTGATGGATTCTGTTAAGGACGAGGATGAATTGTGAGGCAAGCACAATAAGTACAACCCTTTGCGATGAGATATGTTGACGACTGCCATCTTGGTCGCAGGCGGTCACGGAAGTCGCTTACATCCTTTCACTCACTACACTCAAAAGACACTTTTACCTTTGTACAACCGTCCGGTAATTGATTTTGCATTGGGGACTATACGTAGAGCAGGAATACAAAATATTACCATTGTATCAAATCAATTCATTGGCCAAATCGCCCAACATATTGGTTCGGGCATGGATGGTGAGAAAATCCACTATGTTCTCGAAGAGGAGCCCCTAGGTGTGGCTGCGGCATTGAATCTCGCTCGACCTTACAACCAAGATTGTCGAGTTCTGATTTATTTTTCTGACAACATCACCACCCTCGAGCTTTCTGATGAAGTAGCGCGCTTTGAAGCTGCTGAAAGCAGCCCAGGTTGTGTTCTACTGGCGCGAGAAGAACAGAATCCCCAAGCATTCGGAGTTGCTGTTGTCGATGAAAGTGGAAAGGTGACTGATATTGTTGAAAAGCCCCAGAACCCACCCTCCAATCTCGCAATCGGCGGTATCTATCTTTTTGACGAGAATTTTTGGGATTATCTCGATTCAGCGGTTATAGAGCATGGACAGAAAGTTTCCATTTCTGACGTCACTCGGCAATACGTACAAATTGGTAAGGCAAGGTTGCTTAGTGTTGGAGAGGAAACCTGGGTTGATTGTGGTACGCCTGACTCACTGCTCATGGCGAGCCAAATGGCGAAAGACGGCAAATTAAACCCACATCCTCATCGTTAGATTTGCATTACAATCAAGACCTACGGCTACTGCCCTTGGGTTATGAAGGTTGGAATAATCGGTGCTGGAATGGTCGGAGGAGCCATTGAACATTGTTTTGCTAAAGCTCACGAATTGTTTGTTCACGACCCTGCCCGAGGCACAGATCTTTCTATCGTTGTCGATAACGTTGATTTCGCCTACATTGCTGTTCCTACCCCCCCACATCCCGTAACAGGCGCATGCGATACCAGAATTGTTGAGGAGACCTTGAATGCCCTGCCGGATGGCTTCACTGCGGTCATAAAGAGCACTGTAGTCCCTGGAACCACTCAACGCTATCATGAGCAATATCCGAATCTTAAGATAGCATATTCACCTGAATTTCTCGTTGAAAGGCAGCGTTTAGAGGATTTTTCCAATCAAGACATCTTAGTCTGCGGCACTCATCATTCTGATGTCGCTGAACGGGTGTTTCAACAACATAGGGATGCAGGAGTTTTGAGAAAGGATCAAACGTACCAAGTAACACCAACGCAAGCAGAACTGGTCAAGTACACCAAGAATACTTTTTACGCGTTAAAAGTGACTTTTGCCAATCAACTTTTCGACATTTGTCAAGGCCTTGGTGAGGATTGGTACACGATTCGTAACATTATTACGGCTGAACAGGCCCAACCAATCGGGCCTTCGCATTTGGACCCAATTTTTGGCTTGTATCGCGGTTTTGGCGGGAAGTGTTTGCCAAAAGATTCACTCGCACTCGGGGTTTTAGCAGAAGAATTGGGCTGTAAATATGAATTGTTGGATGCAATGCAGCAAGATAACGAGCGGTTACGAAAAATCCTAACCGGCAAAGCGAGTGATGTTGTTACGAACGATGATTAGTATGGAATCTGAATCCAAATTCTCCAATGCTGTTCCTCGAGGCTCTCTTCAGAGATTTGGTCTTGCAGGAGCCTTTAACAGTTTAATTTTCTTTATACTTTGGGAGTTGTTACGATTTTTTACCTCGAACGACAAGGCGAGTATACAATTTGCATGGGGGGTGGCTTGGGCCCTAGCATCGTTCTTGGCACATTTTGTTCACAGATGGTTCACTTTTGACAAAAGAAAGTCCGTGCAATGGACGATTGGCTCTTCCACAATTGCTTATGCACTCAGCCTTACTGGTTCAACATATACGATTGGTTTGGCTGCCACTCAAAACAGCGGAACTTTACGAATGCTGGGAATTCTGAATATGCTTGTATGGGGTCTTATTATTTGGGCTATCATGCGTATGCTCGTCTTTCAATACCGAACTGAAGATTAAATTGCATGAGTTTCAAGCAACTCGAAGCTGACCACTTGAAGCGCCTTCTCGTGCGTGGCTTCCAAATCGATTGGACACCCGAGCCCTGCTTGGACTGCGGCCAACCACGTTCTTGCACATACGCACCAAGAGTCCCCTGGCTTAAGGCCAGGAAATGAGAACTGTGGCGCCGGTGTAATGAGGTCGTTGCCTTGAGAATTTGCGAAATCAAGAAAATCCTTTGTTACAACACAGCACACGGTATGTGAACCGCGGTCATTATCATCCGTGTTGCATGAACCGTCCCGATACCATCCTGTCATCGGGTCGCAAGAGCATGTGTCTAATGGTTGGCCTAATACATTGAGGCTAGGATCCATGAAGGTCTCAGCAACCGCTCAGTCATCAAGGCTTGCATTGTTCCGTGTTCATTGCAAACCTCTCCTTTGCGAGTGAAAAACGGCGTTGGGTTCTAAGTCTATGTCGAATACGGGGGTACAATGCTGCCCGATACCGTACACAAACTCCCTCGCGATGAACGTTTTGCCTATGCTCGTCTACTGGCGTACATGACTCGTGTCGACAATGAACTGACTGTCGATGAAATGGCTATGTTTGAACAACGCCTCGGCACAGCACTTCTTTCCCCTACTCAAAGAAAGTCGATTCGAAACGCATTGAAAACACCGCCTTCGTTGGAAGAATGTTTGGAGGGCATGGGCGAAGAGACGGCCCGTCTTGCTTTACGTGATGCAACTTTGATGGCTTCTGCCGATGGCAATGTTGATGATGATGAAAAAGAAGTGCTGCAAACCATCATAGAGTATTTTGGATGGGCTCCAGAATCCATGGAACGCCTTCTCAAATGGACTTCTGAAGGTTACCTCTGGATGCAACAAGGTTACGATATTTTGAATGAAATATCGGAGTGAGGCGCGTGTACCTCGATCTCTCCGTAGACTTTGCACAAGAAGATGTGAAAGGTTATGCCGAAATAATGGTCATCGTAGCGTCAGCTGATGGTGCCTTAGTCAAGGAGGAACTGGCAATTATTGAGGCTCTTATGGGTCGTAGCATGATGCATCCTGAGATGCGAGTTGATATTCGTAATATGCTTGAATCGCCTCCGGCTTTGGACTTGATTCTTTCCAAATTGAACCCTGTTGTATTGAAGGTGGCTCTTCGAGATGCAATACTTGTTGCAGCAGTTGACGGAGAATACGATTCATCAGAACTGAAAGTCATCAAAGCACTTGCGAAAGCAGCGGGCGTTCGCAAAAATGAACTTTCAGAACTTTTTGAATGGGTAAAGGCAGGATGGGAATGGCATAATGAGAGTTTTCAACATCTCGGTCTCGTCTAAAATTTTCTTTTTTTGGGATATTTCAAAACCCTGTTCCGAAGGGTCACATTCAAACCGGACAAGCCAGCCCGCTAGGATAGGTGGGGCCCATGCAGAGCGGAGTCAGCGGATGGTATGCACGACTAGATAGATGCCTAGAAGATCGCACCGAGCAAATACAAATGTGGCTTGCTGCATGGGAAAAATCTCTTCTTGTTCATCAACCGATAGCAGCCCTCCTCCCTGAGGACTGGCCAACTTTGCCCGCGAACCTCCTCACTGATCCCGGACATGTTCTCGACCATTTACTCGCCCGTCACGATGCAGAAGCAGATGGGCGCTCACCCCGTGGCGCTCACCCGACCCCTCCGCGTTTGGCTGATGCCGTGATTGCATCCGAATTGCTTGAAAGCCTTACTCGCCCGAAGACCCCTACACAAACATCATCAATGCATTTGAACAACCTACCTCCGGGTTTTAGACAGCACATTGAGAAACTGAATCTCCCACAACATGCTCAAGAGCCGGAAGTCGACGATGAATTGGAATTCAAACGAGTTGAACAAGGTCTAAGGACACTCAGCGGCATCCCACTCCCTGTTGCAGACACATCATGTGGCGGTGGAATATTTCATGCTCGATTGGTACGACGCCATGCAGAAAGTCATTCAGACAGTACAGAAGAGCGTAAAATTTCGGATACTCGTCTGCTGCTCTCATCTTTCCAGTTAATTGACAACGATGAACTCGTCATCAAGTCTACTCGCCAACGGTTGTTGCTCGAATGCATACGCTTTGATCTTGTCAGTTTGAAGTCGGACAAACCGGGATGCCTTCCTCGCAAAGAGGCAGAAGATTTGCTTCATCAAGCAGTTCGCTGCGGTGACACGCTACAAGGCGAGTGGTTGTGGGACCGTGCTCCTCAGTTGATTGTCACCAACCCCCCTTGGCTGAGAATCAAAGATAGGTTTAGAGGTATGGAAGAAGGTAGTAAGTTACGTCGCGAACTTGGTGAACAACTTCGTGCCTTGAACGACAATGGGGTTCAAAGATTCTCCACTATGCGGGGCAATGTCAATCTTTACCGATTGTTTATTGAGCGCGGACTACAAATTCTCAAAGAAGGAGGGCGTCTTCGTCTTATAGCGCCTGACAGCATCCTTAGAGAACAATCATCTCACCCGTTGCGACAACTTTTGGTCGAAAAACATGGATGGAGCGATATATGGGCTATTGAGGAAGCAAACCATCTGTTCCCAGGCATGACTCAAGGGGTTGCAGTCTTGGGCATTACAGCGAAGACAGATTGTGAAAAATTGGTTGTTTTCGGTCCAATTAGCCGTGCGGACTTACGTCGTGACCAACAAGGGCTCTCCAACAGAGTCCCTTCATTTGAAATGCAAACTGAACGGTGGATGGCTTGGGCCAAGGATACTTGGGCTATTCCGCGATTACCTCGAGACAGAGTCGAGCGAAAGCAAACTCTAGAAATTCTCGATCGTCTTGCGACTCTCCCTCGAATGGGCGAGCCGGAACACGCTATTGCTACCAACGGCCACACAGTACGTGTTCGTGTTGGAGAAATTGATCAAACTGCCCATTCAAAATCTATTGAAACATGGGTGAAGGGGCGAGGTTCGCGACCGTTTATTCGTGGTGTCCACTTTTCAGAAGACGATGAAGGCAAAGTTTTCGTCCGACATCCCGCTTTCCGAACTGATATCCCTTCTCGAGCAAACGAGCGCCAACTAGCAATGTGGTGCGGAGGGCCAGATCCTAAGTACGGTCCACGCCTTGCCTGTCAAGCGATTGTTAACGCACATCAAGAGCGCCGCCTTCGTTGGGCTGTAATTCCTGCAGGTTGCGTTTTGGGCAACAGTGTGAATCACATCGAACTTCATTCTGACATACAGGCTCGTCTAATCAACAGCCATGGCACTCTGGAAAAAGCACTCCACTGGATGTGCGAATTGCTCAACGCTAACGATCTTGATGAATGGGCTCGTGCATGGTCTGCAAACAATAACGTCAACAATTATGAATTAGAAATGTTACCACTTGAAGTAAGCTCAGAAATTCCGGAATTCGTAATTTCGGTACAGTAATGCCGTATTTCTCATGGAACATTTTACCTTGAACAATCCATTTCGGACGCAGATGAGTACGACATTGTTTATTACTGATAAGCCACTGGGATGTTTGTAGCGATTAGCGGAGTGATTTAAGTGGGCATTCATCCGAAAATCGGCATTACTGGTTTACCTCGTAGCGGGAAATCTGCGGTAATGGAAAAGGTTTTGGAAATGCTTGGCGACGAGCGCACTCGAGAAATTCAACTTCGAGGAACCATTACCGATGCCCCGATTATTGGCGGAATGCGCACTGAGCCCATCATGGATGGCAGCGAACGTCTTGGTTATAGTGTGTTCAACATTGTTACTGGAGAAAATGCAATTATGGCTCACAAGAATATCGATTCACGATTGCGGGTCCTCGGATATGGTATCGATACAGAGGCCTTGGAAAAAATCTCAATCCCCGCCATTGAATATGCTCGTGATGAGTGTGAAGTTTTGGTTATTGATGAAATCGGAAAATTTGCAGTTGAAAGCGAGGCTTTTGTCAACACAGTCCGAAGTGCTCTTGAAGTCGACAAACCGACACTCCTGACTCTGCACAAAAAGAGCCGCCATCCATTGTTGCAAGACATACGCCGCCGTGATGACGGGAGAATCCTCGAAGTTACCCCAGTCAATCGGGCATTGCTCCCTTATAAGATTCACAAACTGATGAGAGAAACCTACTGAAAAGTGTGCGTTGGGTTCATTGCCTTGTTCTTTCACGGCCCTAATATGAGTAACCCCTCGCAGTTGGCCTCGACACTGCTGTTTGGAACCGGCATTGGCTGCTTTTTGATTACAGGCTTCGGGTTTCTCTTAGGGCGTATTTCGATCGAAAGTTTGGAAACAGGAGTTGTTTTCCCAATTTTGGGCCTCCTTTTCATCGCTCTCTCGCGTTCAATTGACACTGGACACGGTTTTCTTTCGGATTCGTTTCCCTCAGAGGACGATCAACAACTTATTGACAGGGTTCGCAGTGAACTTGAAACAACTCGAAAAGAGAATCTCGTTGGTTCAGCGTGGGCTGAACTTGAAGCAGCGGTTCTTGAGTCAGAATTGAGCGAGGAGTGAATCAATTCTCTGCAGCAGAAATTTCTCGAATATGCAGCGATAAACCGATTGTGACGATTCCACCTGGGATCCAACCGAGCATTAGGGCTCCCAAGAACGGTTCTGGGGAGAAGAACGGTACAATTGAAGTTGCAATAATTGCCACAATAAAGGGGGCAAGGACAAAGGATTTGGAAGGCGTAGTACAGTCTTTTTCGATGACCCATGGCGTCAACGATGAAAAAGGAAGTGCAATCCAAATTGCAGGTATGAGGTACAAGGCAAACGAGGTGAACATGGAGAGAAGGACAGGTGCAAATGTTAGTGTCATTTTCATCCACCATAGCTCAGGTCTTGGAGCGGCATCAAATCCAAGAGTTGGTAAATATTGGACGAGCATTGTACCCGCGAATGTAATTGCAGCAATCCAAACTCCAAATGTGTATGGTCCTAAATCGGGGCCAAAAACACCGAGCGCATCCAAGTGCATCGGAGTCAGAACCAGCGTAATCAAACCGAACACTGCTGATAAAACGAGAATCCCAAAACTTCGATTTTCACCGTGATTTAATTCAGAATCAAAACGCACTGAGGGTTGTAAAATTAGTCCAAAGCAAATTCCGATATGAACGAGAAGTACGAGCGGCAAAGCATAATCACCTTCTATGAATTGGTGTATTCCACTCTTGCCCAAATCGAACCTCGCCGAAAGAAACAGCAATGAAAGGATGCACAATGTGAAAACTTTCGCTTTCGCTCGTCGGGAGATTTTGTTGAAGACATCGCCCGATAGAAATAAGGATGTTACAGCAAAGAGTTCGCCGTTGAACATCAACAATGCAAAAATCAATCCAACGGGGATGAAAGAACTCCATTCGGGAATCTCTCCGATGGTTTGGATTGGAAGCGGCTCAGAACGAGCATATGCGTCTTCCGGGAAGAAAAGTGCAGATGAAGTAAGCAAAAAGAATGCGGAGAACATCATCATCCGGTTTCGAAATGCGATTTGGAGTTCTTCTCGAACATGCTTCAAACTTGGTAATTTATGACTCATTATGGCGAAGATAAGGGCAATCAAAACCATGATTTCAATCCCGCCGTCGCCGGTTAACAGGAGTTTGAAATCGTCAATAGATGAACTCCCCTTGCCTAGATATCGGGTGATTTCGTTGTGCGAGGCATCTCTGGTAGCGATGGCCTGAACGCGAAAAAAAATCATTATGAGCACCTGGGCCGGCGGTAACCAACGAAGAAGTAGGGTGACTTTTTTCCAACCACCAGAATCATACCCAAGCAGCCTTTTTTCGAGAGGGCTGTAGAAAATCCAAGCCAATAAACTGAAAACGAAGACCGGCAAAAACCACGGCATCGAATCAGCCAACATAGTTCGGTGGGTGAGGGCCAAGCCCTTGAGCATGGCGGAAGCAACTTAGGCGGGAGGCGTGACCCGCTGGACATGTCCCGGGACGAATGGCAAGAGCAAGACTTGCTCGTCGTGTCCCGTGATACGCCGTTAACAAATTTGGCAGCCTATCTCGGATACGACCTCGAATCATGGCTTCACTGTGCAACGACATCCCTTCCTGAAACTCTACGTATTACTCGCGATCGTAACGATAGGGAATGGACAGAGAAGTTGTTACGTGAACTTGGAGGTAAGCCACTGGAATGGGCAAAGAATGAGTTTGCTTGGCAATTGCCATTTGCGCGAGGTCAAGCGCCCGACTCGCACAGCAAACACATCTTGACACTTCTCCATGAGACCGGACGAATCACTCGTCAAGAAGCGGCTAGCATGCTTCCTGTTGCAGTGTTGGACCCTCAACCCGGACAATTAATTCTTGATCTGTGCGCTGCTCCTGGTTCTAAAGCCACTCAAATTGCTGAGGCTATTGCTCCAACTGGAGTTGTTGTTGCGAATGAGCCGATATCCGGACGAGCCAATATGCTTGTTTCGAACAGAGGTAGATTGTCGTGTTCAAACATGCTCATCAATCAACAAGATGGTCGTCATATGGGTAGAATTCCTCCTCCGGGTTACGATGGTATTGTTGCAGATGTACCTTGTACAGGTTCTGCTACATCGCGAAAAAACAGAAATGTATGGTGGAAATGGTCCCCTAAAGAGAGTCGAACTTTGTTTCGACTTCAGGTTGAAATTACAACTCGTGGCGCCAACTTACTTCGTCCCGGGGGAAAAATGGTCTATTCGACTTGCAGTATTGACCCCTGTGAAAATGAAGCAGTCGTTGCTCAACTTTTGCGTGATTTACCGTTTATGGAGTTGATTGAAATTAACCAAGATGACTTTTCTGGTTTGAAAATACGACCCGGTCTCGCTGATTGGGATGTCCTTGACCAAATGGCCAAACCAATGGAACGTGGTGAAGAAATACCGAACGCGCCTTTCCTCCATTCATCTCATCTAAGTCCAGCAGCTCGAAGACATTGGGCAAGTAAACTCGACGAACACATAGATTCGACGCACGAAAAGGAAATCGAGAAACAACTTGTCAAGTGCCGTCGTCTTGTTCATCACGATAACGATACTGGCGGATTTTTTGTTGCCTTGTTTCGTCATCGATTGGATGCAACACCTGAAGCCGTCGCACGGACATTCATCCGCAAACGTCAACCCTCTTCAGATTCGGGGTGGATGCCTCTCGTTCTGGATCACCCACGTTCAAATCGCCATACAATCTATGCAGCGCCGGCTGAGGTAATTGATGAAGCATCATCTCGGTACGGGATTGATTCTGAGAAATTGTCATGGTGGATTCGCGGAAGGCGACTCAATATTGCTCCTAAAATGGTTGAAGAACGAATTTTCAATCAGCAATGCCCGAACAAGCGCGGCAACCTCTGGCCATCAGGCACATTTCATCCACTCAAATTAATCCATGCAGGTTTACCAGCGTTTACGAAGAAAAAGGGAGATTGGCGCACCCGTCAGGAGGCAATCCCAAGGCTTCAATCAATTATCTCATCGACAAAGTTCCCCGTTTCTGCAGAAGTATTATGCTCGCTGCTAAGGGGGTGGGCTCCACTTATCGAAGAGTACAATGAAAATCATCCAAGAATTGATACTTCAGGTCCACTTCTTCTTTCTTGTGAATTGCCTGACGGTGAGGAACTTATCTCTGCTTGGGCCGGTGCTCGATTGACCTTGATGATTGATGACAAAGGACGTGATATTTTGAGACTTAAACTCGGTCTTCCTTTCATAAACGACGATTCGGAGGAATAATTTTGCGCACACACCAAACTTTGTTCTTTGTAGCATTCCTTCTTCTACTGCCTTCAATTTCCGCAAGCAATGAACAGCAGGGATTCGATTTGGTTGCTTCAACACCTCTTTCTCAGCAATTGGATTCTGATGTCGTTTTGTGTGAAAAATTCCTTCCTCAACAAGGTCCTTATCCTTACTCAGAATCGACCGACATGGTACAACTGTCATGGTGGGGTTGGAGCGATGAAACAAATTCAAACTGGCCCGATGATGATGCCCATGCGCGTAGAGGTGAATTAAGCCTTCAAAACGGAACCACGGCATTGTATAATGAAGAAGCAGTTCAAAATCAGGATGTAGCTGAAGGAATTCTTCTTGGGCGTCAACATGCAACAACCCAAACAGCACTTTCGCTCGACGGTTCGATAGATATTGTAAGCGATGAAAAAGGGCAGTGGTTTGTCCGCATTCCTGTAGAGATGTCGACTTTGGTGAACCTAAGCAACAACACAATACTGTATATCTTCTTGTCAGAAGATATCGCCACCGACCAACACCAACGCACAGCTCACCACCTCATACGAGACATGCAGCCCGAAATACGTTTTTCCAACCAAGCTGGAAACAAGACCGACACGACATGGGTTCTTTCATCTGAGCATTTGACTGCTGCTGGGATTGACTTACAGGAAAACCCGTACGGTTGGCACATAACACTCGCTTTCTTTGGAGAGGTTGAGGGAGATTCGACCAATCGATTGCTGGCTTTGTATCATCAACCGCTTCCAAACAGATGGCATTCAAGCACTATCGGAGACTTCGCTCTTCCGTTGTTTCTTCTCGTGCTTTCAGCAGTGTTAGCCTCCAGCGCAGTTTTGAATGCGATGAAACGGGAGAAGGGGATGCCAAAACTGAAAGCCTCATGGAAGACAATACACCCTCCAGTGGCCCAATTTGCTTTCAAATCAGGGTCGCTTCCGGTTCATCTAAAGTCTTGCGAAACCGAATTACCTTGGGGGATTAAAGGAGTTTTCAAAGCCAAACGAATCCCAAGCGATACCACGCACGAGTTCACTCTCCGATTTCGAGAATTGCAGCCATGCGATTGCCAAGTTTCCCTCGCATTGGAGGTCGATGAGCTTGGCAGTTGGACCCAATATCTCCGCCTTGTCAATCCAGAAGTAATTTCAGAAATCGAGAAGCGAAGTGTTGAAATTAACAACCTCCAAGGAGAGATTGGTGAGGCCGATGGATCTTGATGACAAAGACCGTGCTTTGCTGGCAGCAATGCTCGAAGACGCTCGAATCAGCCAACGAGCGCTGGCTCGTAAAGTAGGTATTGCACAAGGTACCGTACTCAATCGAATCCGAAGAATGGAAGAGATGGGGCTTATCAAAGGATACAGCGTTGTCTTGGACCCTGCATCGATGGGTTGGAGCATGACCATTATGGCTGGGCTGCGAATCGTCAAAGGCAGGATGATTGATGTCCAACGCCGAATTGCAGCAGACTCTCGAGTGTTTGCTGTCTACGATGTTACTGGAGACTGGGATTCAATGGTATTGGCTCGCGTCAAGAACCGCGAGGACCTCGATGATTTGACAAAAACGGTATTCACTCTTGATGGCGTTTCACGCTCCTATACACATGTCGTACTCAACACCGTCAAGGAGGATGGAATGCCTCGCCCTCCGAACGATTCATAGTTCGGCCGGATGAGAGTCTTCGAGTAGTATGAAAGGCAGCAAATCCGGGGCTAAACCATTCATCGCTTCAACAACCCTCGTTTCAGGTTTGAGGGCTTTCAGCAATTGATTTCTAAGCGCATCACTCACCTTTACATCTAAACTCTCCAATCGTTGAGTCAATTTCTTCTGCAATTGTCCACCGGTTCTGTCCCAGTCCATGAGTATACAAATTGATGGACCTCCATTGAGGCCTCTAGCACCGTATTTATCGTACAAGTAGGCAACCAAACGACTCACTTCCCAGCCACGATTGAGAACCTCAACCGGTCCAGTAAATCCCAGAGCCTCCAATGCAAACCGGTCTCTCTTTCCTTCAACAACGATGGGCCAATTCTCTTCACGATTTTTCTTACGCGCTTCACCTAGCGCAGCTCCGGCAAGAGCAAATCGTTGGGCAGCATTTCCGCTGCCCAAAGGTGAACGATGTTTTTGATCTCTCATTCCAATCCCTCAACGGCTCAATTCAGAATCCAACGACTCCTCCTTAGATACTACTTTTTCTCGATATATATCAACTTGACAATGTTCGGCTCATCTTCGGCCTAGAAAACAAGTCTTAATAAGGGCGGATTATCGGTTGTAGATTTAGCAAGACAATCGCTATACTGCGAGCATGCCATTCAGGGTGTAAACCCGGGTGCCTCCATGCCGTATTCTCCAAGGGTTTAAGGGTGGTATCGCCGGCCCCAACTTTGAGGGTGGCTATGCCTGCTGAAGACACTGTTTTCAATGTCCTGTATGACAAATATATGTTTTGGAGTATCGTTGTAGGTATCTTTACCTTCGGCTGGATGTTTCTGGCAATGATTCGATATCGCGACGGCGTCGAACCTGTTGAGAATATGGAAAAGTACCACATTGAAGTTGGTTCATTCCCAGTTGATAGTCACAACACGAAACTCGAAGTTATGTTTTATGTCCTGCCAACAATACTTGTTGTTTGGCTAACAATGATGGCTCTTGCCTCGAATACTGCAGTTTGGACAATCCCGCAAGATGAAGATACATTCAACGTCGATGTTGTAGGTAAACAATGGTTTTGGGAGTTCCATTATCATGACCAGTTGACTTGGGAAGACGATCCTCGAGCCACCCATATCGATGTTAACTGGACAGGGGGCATGCTCATGGTTCACGCGCACGGTTCTGATGCTACGAATGTAACTGTCGAAGTCGATGGGGTAGAACAAGAATATTCCATAGACCTAGCTGCCGAGATGCTTTCGATTTCTGGCAACTATTTTGACCCAAATCTGCACAGTGTAGTTACGGTTTTTGATGCAAACGACAATCTCTTGCACACATGGGAGCACTTGCCCAATGGAACCATTCTGTCAACTGCAGGCGGCCAACACCTCATCATCCCATGCGATGAATCCTCAACCCTTGACCTGCATTCCCGCCCCCATGATGAATCCAATCCAGCATATGTGGGCGTCCAGCACTCGTTTTGGCTACCAGAATGGGGAGTTAAAGAAGACTTAGTACCCGGTCTTGAAAGCGGTACTGTGATGACTTTTGAGCCAGACGATTCAGGTACATTCCCAATTCGTTGTGCGGAATATTGCGGCCTTGATCACTCGAAAATGATTGGCCACATCGATATCGTCGCTAGAGATGGCGAAACATGTGATGCCGATGTCGGGATTCAAAAAACGGTTTCTCATTCGGACCACGCCTCTACAGGAGATGAGCACTGATGAAGAAACGAGTCACCGTTTTGACCCTTATCCTGTTGATGCTTGTAGCCGCCCCTCAATTTGAAGCAATGCCAACTGGAATTGGTAGCGCTGCAGACGGCGGTTGCAGCTGCCACGGCGGTTCCGCAGCGGATACTCAAGTACTTGTCACCGGCCTTCCTGAATCATTCAACGCCAGTGAAACATACACATTCACGGTAACAGTCCAAAACGATGCTATGGAATTGTACAACGGTGGCGTTACCGAGGCAGATGGCACTGGGTGGAACGGCAATGCTGGTGGATTCAGAATCCTCTCTACCGGTGGAATGGTGTCGACTGTGGACGAGACCCTTGGTCATGAAATGGACGGCGGACTCACCCATACTGCGGCTGGAAATACTGTTCGAACTTGGGATTTCGAGTGGGTTGCACCTGCGGATGACTCCAAAGTAGTCGAATTTACAATCTATGGGAACGCCGTTAATGGAGGAGCAGGCTCTGGTGGAGATTATTGGAATCAAGCCGATATTGTGATTCCTGGTTTGAACGCTGGAGACGTCGGCCCGACAGCTCGTGCATTGGTCGTCTTACTTACTGCAATCGGATTGTCTCTTGGAATGGTCCTTCTTGGCGTCATGTGGGTCTTTTACACACGTTCGCCCGAGACTTTCACCATTTCCAACTTTTGGGCCTATCTCAAGCCATGGTTGACCACGACAGATCACAAGGAAGTAGGCATACTGTATTTCTTGTATGGATTCATCTTCTTCTTGGTTGGTGGTGTACTTGCCTTGCTGTTCAGAATACAGCTGGCATTACCCGAAAACTCATTTTTGAGTGAGACCGAATACAACTCTTTCTTTACCCTTCACGGAACGACGATGATTTTCCTTGCTGCAATGCCTATGATTGCAGGTTTCATGAACTACGTCTTGCCGTTGCAGATTGGCGCTAAGGATTTGGCCTTCCCCAGAATTAACGCAATGGGACTTTGGATTTTGGTATTCTCTAGCCCCCTCATTTACACAGGCATTTGGTCCGGTGAAGGTGCCGACATCACTTGGGTTATGTATCCACCATACTCGTCTCTCACCGAATCGAATCTAGGCGCTGAAATGGCTCAGTACGGTTCCAACCCTGGTACAACTGCGTTCATATCTGGAATGCTGATGCTTGGAGCATCATCAACACTCGGTGGTGTCAATTTCATTACTACTGTTTTCACCATGCGCGCTCCGGGCGTAGGCTTCATGCAAATGCCATTGTTCTCTTGGTCGGTTTTCGTGAGTGTGTTCATGCTGTATATGTCGCTCCCAGCCTTCATCATCGGCGTGGCTTTCCTTCTCTTTGATCACACCATTGGAACAGTCTTCTTCACCTCTGGTGGCGACAGTTTGTTGTTCCAGCACTTGTTCTGGTTCTTGGGCCACCCTGAGGTGTACATCGTATTGTTGCCTGCATTGGGCATCAGCTCGGAGGTCATCGCCACCAACGCACGCAAGCCCATCTTTGGTTACAAGGCCATGGTCGGTTCCATCTTGGGAATCGGTTTCTTGAGCTTCATCGTATGGGGTCACCACATGTTGACTTCAGGTATGGATCCATTTTGGAGAGCCGCATTTATGATTACAACGATGGCTGTAGCGATTCCTACGGGTGCGAAAATCTTCAATTGGCTCGCCACTCTGTGGGGCGGCAGCCTTGTCATGAGAACTCACACTTTGTGGTCACTCGGGTTCCTCATCACGTTCACACTTGGAGGAATTTCAGGAATGTTCTTCCCCGTGGCAGGTATGGATATTCATTTCCATGACTCTTACTTCGTGGTCGCACACTTCCATTATGTGTTCATTGGAGGAACAGTCTTTGCACTGTTTTCAGGGGTGTACTATTGGTATCCTAAAGCGACTGGCCGAAAACTCGATGAAACGCTGGGACTTTGGCACTTCTTGATTGGATTCTCGGCGTACAATGCGACATTCTGGCCTATGCACGCCTTGGGTATCATGGGCATGCCTCGTCGAACGCACAGTTATACCGTTGAAAGCGGGTTTGCAGAATACAATATGGTCGTGAGCATCTTCTCGTTCATATTCGGTCTTAGCCAACTTCTGCTGGTTTGGAACATTATCAAATCCAACAGAAGTGGCGAACCAGCAGGTAACGACCCATGGGGTGGCTGGTCACTTGAGTGGGCTACGACATCACCTCCGCCGACACCTTCGTTCAAGGATGGAGATTACTTCCACACCGTTCTCAAGGGAGAACAAGGCGATAAAAACGAAGAATATGGCCATCATTCCGATAAGAAATCCATTGGCGAGACCATTTGGAAGGCTACACCGAAGGGGGCAGAAGAATGAGTGGTTCTGGAGCTCATGTTGAGAATGGAATTTGGATGCGCGCAGTGATGATGGGTGGAATAATCCTCACCATAGGCGTGTTGCTGTTTGCAACTCTTGGTGTTGCTATCGCCAACGGTAAGCACGATACTTGGAAACAGCTCGAAGATGACTATCACCATGAAGAAGAATTACTTGCCGCAAAAGGTAATCTCACGGACGCAGATGTCAAACATCTTGATCACATGCATCATGAGGAAATCGACGCTCACTTGTCTTACTTGACATACAGAGTCGCTGGAATCACCATCCTTCTCATGTCGATTACTTATGCATCCTTTATTGGCATTGGAGGATTCCTAAACGCCAGTAAACCGGAAGGCGACCATGGGGATGGCCATGACGGCCATGATGAACATGAACACCACGGCTCCTCCTCTCCGATTATTTTCTCTTTTGGTATTCTTCTCTTCTTGATGGGGTTGCCTGATTTCATCGTTGCTTGTAAAGCGCTGCTGAATTCAGAGGTTTCTGCAGACTTAGGAATGTTAGGATTGAGTTCAATTGGCCTTGTTACAATCATGATTGCTGTTTCAAACTGGTGGTTTGAGGATTTGCCGTTTAATGGGCATGGTGAGCAAATTGCGACATCATGGCCATTCGAAGGTGAGCATATCCGTAAGGCAGGATTGTGGGTTTTCATCATGTCTGAAATTATGGTTTTCGCTACATTCTTTTCCTCGTATTTGCGAATGCGAACCGAATGGTGTACTGACTGGGCCATCCGTGATGGCGTAGAGGCGTGTAAGGATGTTCCTGAAGGCACAGTCGTCACTGCTTCAGATTTACTGCGTTATGATGTCAGTACTCTTATGCCGGGTGCAATCAACACATTTGCTTTGATTATTTCTTCATACACAATTGTGTTGGCACTCAAGACAGCTAAAGACGCTCATTGGGAACCGTCCACTGGATTCATGGGCAAACTTATGCCGACCAGAAAGGCTGCTGTGCGAAACTACCTCATTGCAACACTTGCCCTTGGTTCTCTGTTCATCGTTCTCAAACTTGTTGAATGGAGCCATCTTGTCGCAGAAGGATTTGACGTTGGAACCGTACAAGGTTCCATTTTCTACATTGCAACCGGGGCACACGGATTGCACGTATTCATTGGCTTGCTTGTGATGCTGTATCTTGTGTTCAAGGCTGATACCGTTGGCTATGATGAGGACAATGCACAAGGAATCGAATACTTTGGTCTTTACTGGCACTTTGTTGATCTTGCTTGGGTAGTTATATTCCCAGCATTCTATTTGTATTGAGGTGAAAAAATGGGCGAACATGTTGAATTTATGGGCAAAGACATCTACTTTTGGAACTTTATTGTACTGATGTTCTTCACTTTGTTTGAAGTTGGTGCAGTGTTTTTTGAGGTCATTCCAGGTACTGACATCGAAATAACAAAAATGTCGGTTTGGCTGATTCTCATTGTTGTTGGCATTATCAAAGGATACGGAATCACTGCATTTTTCATGCACTTGAGAGATGACCCTCGGATTTACACTCGAACGGCTTTGTTCCCTGTCTTGTTTGTACTCTTGATGCTTTGGGGCATTGGGCTCTCCAACCCAGCAGGTGTAACTGACCTTCCAAGTTGGTGTACTCCGAATTGGGATTACGCAGAGACTCGCTGAAACTCTACACATGTGGTTGAAAGAGTTGAATAGTGAAGGCAACGACCCTCCCTTGATGAACACAAAGGGCGTAGCAACTATTCTGGCGGCACTTCTCCTTCTTCTTGCTTCAGTACCACTTGCTTCAGCGTACAAAGGACATCAATTGTCCCGTGCAGAAGTTGTTGATTTTACTTTGATTGACCAAGACAATTCAAACTTCACTTTCTCACAGAGCCTTAGCGATGTTCACGTTATTGCGTTCGTTTTCACTCGCTGCCCAGACGTTTGTCCTGTTATTACGCAGTCTCTCAAATTGGTCCAAGATGGTCTTTCAGAATCGGATGCCAGAGAAGTCAAATTTGTATCGATCACAGTGGACCCTGAATACGATACACCGGAGCAACTCAAATCCTTCACAGAACACCATGGTGTATCTTGGACTCATCTTACTGGAGATCGGGAGGTTTTGGATACAGTTTACAATTCGTTTGGCATTATTGTTGAGCAAGAAGTTATTGAAGCTCACATCGCCAACGAAGACCCCACAGTTACGTATGTTGATGTACATGGTAATTCTTCAGAGATGATGTTTGCATCAAGCGGTTGGGCGATAAATGAAATGATTGCTGAGGAAGCCAATTGGACTTTCAATGCATCGTATGTTGAAGGCAGCCACATTGTTTCAGGAATAAACGGCATTGATTCTCCAGCGGACTTTTCTTGGAATTGGACTTCGTACGTGTTTGATGAAACCACAATGGTTTGGCAGAAGTCAACCCTTGGAATTGACAGCGTGGAAGATATTGAAAACAGTAATCTCTTGTGGGCTCCTTCAACTGTGAATGTGTCAGAAAAGTCTGCACCACCTCTTGATAACAACGCTCCAACACTTGAAATCGTCTACCCAGACAACACCACTGAAAATCATACGTTGGAATCTGAATTCAATGCCTATCATTTGACCAAAGGCGCATTCTCAAGTGTCGGCATGAACACTTCGTTTGAAAGTGGTCTAAACAACAGCCATATCTTGACCTCGATTGACGATGTTGACAACCCGAGTAACGAGTCTTGGTCTTGGACACTGTATTCGTGGAACAAAACCAGTTCAGCATGGGAAGAACCACAACTTGGTCTGGATGAAATTGTGGACCCAGGGTACATTGCATGGGCGCCCAATACGACCAATACTTCTGAAATTCCAATGCCAGAATCTTTGCGACCAAAAGACCCTATGGCACCTCAAGTTTGTAACGGACATGGATGGGAGATGGGTTCGGGCAAAAGTAAGCACTGCATGTGTGATGAGGGTTACGAGTGGCCAGAAGGTGACATGCTTTCCTGTGTGAATGTGAGTGAAGAAGAGAGCGAATATACAGTGGGCCACTCGACAATCACGTTCATTATGGACGGAATGAAACCGAAGATTGCTTGGACAGGCGATTCATGGGCTGCAGATGATTTCCGTGCCGATTTAGAACAAGTCATTGATTCACAAACATCAGCCTCGTCTTCTTCATCAGTACCTGGCATGACGTTTTTGCTTACTGTATCGGGAATTACCTTTGCCGCAGCATTCATCCGAATCGGAGCAGGGAATGAACAAGATGAAGCGTAAGGCTCATATTGAATCGTCATCCGAGACTCAATTGCGATAACGGAGTTTTGTACTCCGGCAATCTGCAGAGATCGCATAGCCCGGTAGTGCGGTGGACTTGAAATCCACTGTCCCTTGGACACGGGGGTTCGAATCCCTCTCTCTGCGCCTTTTTCGAATTACGGTTTTTTGCTAGTTTATTGACGGAAGAGTTCTCAAACTAAAGCACCCCTCGAGCAAATATGCGCAGAGGTCGGTTGGCCGTTTACCTCGTCCTCAGCATGGCTCTTGCTGGCTGTTTAGGGCCTACTACAGCATCTTGGGGCAAAGGTGGTGGAGAAATTCATGTTGAGGTCACAGAGGATTCGACCGTTATTCGTACTGGCTTGGGGCCTGATGTTCAAACCTTTGATGACCTTCAAGCAGTTGGTTGTGCATCAGAATCAGGGGAACTTGGCACAAATACGACGACTCCATTACGTTTCCCTGGATATTTAGCCTCCAGTAACTTTTACTCGTCGCATTCTGCACTTGGTGGCGCCAATGGCCTTGATTATGCCGTTTCGACCAGCGTAGCAATACAAAGTATGTCCTTGGACGCTGTTAAGACCATGCCTGAAGGAGAGGGTCCTCGGGTTGAAGTAAAGAATTGGGACATGCCTCTTAATCCGGAAACCGGTTCTGGGACTGTTGATTTGGACGAAATTGACCGAGACAGCGACTCCCAATGGTACATTCTTGGACTCATTCCGACATCTGAAAATATCCATGACGGAATGGTCTCACTTGCAGAATGGCATCAACCAGTATCTATCTCTGGATACCTTGTACAAGGTAATTCCACTGGCAATGCGCCAGGGTACTACAATTCCCAAACTGCAGAATCCGACTGTCGCTTGTCGATTGGAACCAGCAACAGCGAGCGTATTTTCGTACTTGTCACTTCAATTGAACTGAAAAATGGAGCAGTCGTTAGTTCCGATGGGGAGTCTGAAAATGAATGGGTTTACGGCGACGTGCCAGTATTTGGCCGAGCGGGTTTCATTTTGTTTTTCCTCGTCGTTGGAGTTGGAGGTAGCGTTGGTGCATTTATCCTTTCGAAAATGTTCGTACTTCAAGGTGCAAAATCAACGATGAAGACATTGCTCGGTAAGTCTGGCATGGATGCAATTAAGCAGGTAAAAAAGGATGTCAAATCAGCTAAATCAGCTGGGTTGTCTTCTCCATCCGATCGAAAGAAAGAGATGCGAAAACAGGCTCCAAAAGCAGCGCCAGAGAAGAAAAAGAAATCCTCCGAACCTGCGCTAGCAGGATTTGATTTGGACAGCGTACTTTCATCCGCACCAAGTACGAGTCAAAACTCTGAATTTGGTGGAAAAGGCTCTTCGGTTGTTATGACAGAAGAATCAAAGCAAATGGATAGAGAACTGAAAGAACAATCCCCCGAACCCGTCTCTTCAGTCCCTTCCTCGATTCGCTCAACAGTTCCTCCTCGCCAGACAAGTTCCAACGTCTCCAGCAGCGTTTCGACTCCTTCTCAAGCATCAGAACATTACTCTTCTTCAGCTCCAGCGTCTACAAAGAAGTCAACCAAAGGTCCACCAAAGAGAAAAACCGTTCGAAAGAGGAAGGCTGCGGTGAAACAATCCGAACCCGAGGAACAACCGCAACAGTCCGTACGTGAAACATACTCAGAGCCCGAAGAAGAGTTTTCAGATTTCTCATTCTGAACCGGGTACGCAGATACGAACAGCATTGGGCAAAACTTCCATCGATAGTGGGGTAGAACCTATATTTTCCCCGTCGACATTTATTGCTGTAGGTTTTGGAGTTTCAATTGACAATGTAGTGAATCTGTGATAATCGACTCGCGGATGGAACACATGTCTTCCCTCACTTTTCAGCATACCAAATGCTTTGAGAACATCTCGGCGCGTCATTTTCTTCAAGATTCCAATATCCATGAGACCGTCATCAAGCGATGCGCCGGGGGCTAAAGGCAGCATTGAGCCGCCAGTTTGGCTGTTCTGAATGAGAAACAACGTGTAATCATCTTCCATTTCTGTTCCATCGATTGTTAGTGTTGCATGTCGACGGTTGTTGGCCATAATGGCCATAAGAATTCCAACATCATACCGAATTGGCCCCATCCACCGCATTTTTTCTGCCTTTATGGTTGAATCTACACCCAACCCCCAGGTCACGAGATTGTGGCTGTAACGTACCGTGTGTCCATTTTCAGAACCTGGCAACCCGTTGACCATTTCGACCTTTGCGAGGTCAAGATTTTGATATGAACCGCGAACGATTGCATCAACTGCCTGCTGCGTTGAAGAAATACCAAGGTCATTTGCCATTGAGTTTCCAGTTCCTGCAGGAATCAGTGCAAAAAAGTCATTTTGCCCTAAATCTGCCTTCATTCGTCCAGTTATGACTTCTGATAAACTTCCGTCTCCTCCAACCACTGCAAAGACACTCTTGGAGGGATTCTCAAGGTGTTGTGCGATTTCAATCAAATGGCCACTGTATGATGAAAGATGCAGCTCAACCGTTTTGCCAGCCTCTTCGAGCAAGGTTTTGGCTAGTTCACCGATTCGCTCACCCTTTTTCTTACCGGAATACGGATTGACAAAAAGGTGAACATGACTGAGATCATTCTTTTCATTTGGTTTTTGAGAAAAAACATCTGCATAAACGGGTCGGTGCACTTTCTTTTTCTTCTTGCTCGTAGTATCGGGTTGGAACTTGAGAGCAGAAGGCTTCCGGCCTGCTCCATCATCTGTCATAATTGGCACAAGCAGGAATTTGGTTTCAAACCTTCTCTTGGATGGTTAAATCCCAATTATGCATGGCA
>JASLVU010000050.1 GCA_030741225.1 Candidatus Poseidoniaceae archaeon
TCAAAGCGCGAACAACGTCCCAGAACGTTGCGGTGGTTACAGTGAATCAAAGCGAGATGGAACTTTCCAGAGAATTATTCGACAAGCAGGAACACCTGCGCAGCAAAAAGATACCATCCTCGGCGTTTGTAGCTACCAATCAGGCGGTCTCATTGTCACTACTATTGACGTTGAAGCACATTCCGAGCGTGCAAACAGCAGCACTCTACCGCTTCTTGGAAACATGCTCAAGTACCAAGTGACTCCTTATCCGAACGGATTCGGAGTTTTGGGTGATGGGTTGGATATTCAAATCAACGGTGTAACGCCCGAAAACGACCCAAGTACCGGTGGTTACAAGGCGCACTTCATGAAGAGCAATGCAGAGATTACTTTCTCTTTCATTTCTGATACAACAGAAACATTGCACGCAGACTGGATTTTGGATGGACCAACTTCATGGGCCGAAGCACCGATGGCAAGTGGTACAGACCATACCAGCATTACAAATCCAACAATGAGCTTCTGTAAGATTGATCTCTCGTCAGCTACAGGATGTACCCAAGGTGAAACCTGGGATGTCAAACTCATTCTGCACGATGATTTAGGACACTCACGAGTAATCATGGTAACCGTTGAAACCAACGATGTTTATGCAGATGCTTTCCGTCCGACTGCAGATGCACAAATCGACATGCGAGATGCGTATGAAGACCAAGTCTCGTTCCTCGGCACAAACACAATTCAATCGAAGGAGTGGGATGTTCATCAGATTCGCCTGAATGAAAACAATGCAGAAGTTACGATTTACTTCGATGCTGGAAACTCATCAGACGAGGATGCTCTTGATGGAAACGGCATTGAACGTTACGAATGGAAGGTGCTTTTCGATGCACCGTATGGAGACGATGATTTTGATATTGAAGGCCATGAGTTCGTTCAAACCGCTGCGAGCGATGGACTGTTCGGTTATACATTTAGAAATCTCACCACAGATTCCACAGGAGTCTCAAACACTGAGATTCGAATTGAACTTGTTGTCTTTGATGGTGCTGAAAAGTTCTCTGAAAAGCATCGTATGTACTTCGTAGTAGTACCGAATGATTTCGGAGATGATGAGCCAGAAGTTGACATCAACTTTGATTTGAACAACACTCGAATTGTTTCTCCAACCATTACTGTATCCGGCACTGTGTTGTCTGGAGCCGAATCCCAAAACGATGTCTTTGTTGAGATTGCTTTCATGGAAGAAAGTTTCTCTGCGAGTGCTATTGACAAGTTCAACATGGAAAACGATGAGACCTGGGCCAAGACCAAGGTTGGCCTTGGTGATGGAGATACATTCTCTCTAACATTGTCACTTGAAGACTTTTACACGAACAAGTCAGTTAGTCAGCGCGTCTTTATTCGAATTTATGAAGGACAAGCACCAGACGAACGACACGTCATTGTGAAGTGGCAAGAATTCCAGTTGGCAGCATGTCAAGGTCTTGAAGCACCTCCTGAAGCATTGAGAGACGGGGGAGAATTCATTCTTGATTCCGATGGCGAATGCCAATGGTCCGGAGCTTGGACCTTCGCAGACGGTGAATGGAGTGAGCCACAAACTGATTCCGGTGGCGATGCTGCTGAAGGAGCATTCGCTGGACTTGCATTGCCAATCGCTCTTGGAGGATTGGTTCTACTTATCTTGATAGGAACCATGTTCTTCTTACGCCGTGGTTCAGAAGACAATGCGAAAGACTTCTCTATGACCGACAGTGGTTTCGGAGGAGTTGTTGACCAGACTGAACAATATGTCCAGCAGTTGATCGCTCAAGGCTACCCTGAAGAGACCGCTCGAGCTTATGCTCAACAGTATGCTGCCCAAGCATCTGCTGCAGCAGCCCCAGCGGCTGCAGCGGCTCCAGTTATGGACAATGCTGTGTATCAGCAATATTACCAGCAATTTACATCGCAAGGTTATGATGCTCAAACGGCTGCTGCTTATGCTCAACAGTATGCTATGCAGTATGCTCAGAGCCAGCAGTAGCACCGTCGGGTTCACTGAAGCCGTGCATGGTTTAGCGCAAGCAACATTGCTGTTTCTTTGTCCAGTGTTTCGAGCAAGTGCAATTCGCTCGTGTGAATCTGTGCTGTATTTTCGTTTGAAGGAAAACCAATACAGGTATCGGATTTTGTACTCCTTTCAAACCAGAAAGATTGTTTATTCTTCTTCAAAGGGTTGGAACTCGTCAGAGTCTCCGTCTTCAATGATTCCGATTTCATCAAGGTGAGAGTCAAAGTCAGGGAATTCGGGTTTCCAATTCTTGGGTAGAGGATTTTCCTCTTCAATAATTATGAGCATTCTTTCTTGCCAAGCGAGGGGTTTTCTTTGCATGATGTACATGTAAAGTGCCGATGTACGAATATCAGGATGAATCACCGAATAGCCAGTATTTGCTTCAAAATTCATGGCTCTTAGGAGATTAAACGCAGGTCTGTTGATGTTGTGGAACAGACGTTTTGAGGTACGCATCCCAAACAAAACGGTTCCGAAGATAATGAGGCTGGTAAGGCAGAACGCACCCCAGCCCTGCCCAGCAAGTTGGTTTGAGAAATAGACAACGACCATTAACACAGGTACTGTGGTTATCAAAAATAAGAAACTTTCAGACACTGGCCCCTTGCCCATTTTCATTTCGATAGCTCCCCAACCGTTGTGATGTTTTTCCCATGGCTTGAAGTGTTCAGTTGGTTGAAGATTCGCTGCCGCAATAACTTGGTTTCGAAGTTGATGGATTTTTGCAATTTGGCTTGGCCCACCATCTAAATTCTCTTCAATAATGGTGTCCAGGCGATATTTTGCTTCAAGGTAATGACCCATGTCTGCTAAAAGAGATGCTTGCTCAACAAGCGGAGTCACTTCTTCTGGAAGGTGATGTCGAAGGTCCTGCCACCACTGCAAGCCTTCATCCAAAAGACCTAATTCATCAGTGAGAAGTCGACCACCAAGCATCCACATTGCCGTGCGATTTGGGTCTAAAGCGATAATTTTTCGAACTGCAGCTAAAGATTTTGCAGCTTGTACAAGGGTTGGCTTCTCACCTTTTTGAGGTAGGATTGTTTCGGCACAAATTTGCCATGCATCGATATGTTCAGGATCTATTTTTACCGCTTTCATAGCCTCTTCGTATGCTTTCTCAGCATCTCCATCGTCGTATGCTTCAACCGCATTAAGGTAATGATGTTCGGCACCCATGCACTCACTCTCGATTGTCTCTGTCAGGGTCAATCAATGGTTTAGGTGGACGATTATGTGCATGGCCGGGTCCATTACCACGTGATTTCCTGAATGTCCTCGGTTCTCTCGATTTTCGAGGTGGTGGTCGTTCATTATTCCGAGAACCAAAGTTGTTGTTTCGGTTGTCGTAATTCCTCTCATTTCGACGGTCGCGTCCATCTCTACGAGGTGGGCGCTCACCCTCTCTGCGAGGTGGCCTTTCGTTTGATTGGCGAGGAGGGTGTGAGTGTCTTCTGTTCGAATCCCTTCTTTGTCCACGTGCGTTTCCACCGTTTCGTGGCTCTCCACATCGGTTGCATTCGGTTCTAAAAGCAAAATTTGAGTTTTTGCATTTTGGACATTCCCAATCGTTGTCGTTGAAAATTTCACGCCGACCACCTTCGTTACGACCCCGATTCTCTCTAAACGAACCTCTTCTGTCGTTACGCTGGAATCGTCCACCTCTGTCGTTGCTTCTTCCATGTGAGTGCCGTCCACGTGGCTCTCCACATCGGTTGCATTCGGTTCTAAATGCAAAATTAGAGTTTTTGCATTTTGGACATTCCCAATCGCCACCGTTGCGGTTTTCACTTCTTCGGTCGTTGCGCTGAAATCCTCCACGCCTGTCGTTGCGTTGGAATCGTCCACCTCTGTCGTTGCTTCTACCATGCGAGTGTTGTCCTCGAGGCTCTCCACATCGGTTGCATTCGGTTCTAAATGCAAAATTAGAGTTGTAGCATTTTGGACATTCCCAGTCGCCACCGTTGCGATTGTCATTTCGACGTTCATTTCGTTCAAAGCGTTCATTTCTGCGATTTTCGGAACGTCCTCGGCCCGAATTTCGAGTTCCTTTGTCGTGATCTCGTCTTTCTTCACGCTGTTTTTTGGGTCGAATACTGACCTCGATACCAATCAATGATTCAAGGTCGAGTTTACGATCGATGTGCGCAACATGAGCGAGTGGCGCATTGGTATTTCCGAGAACCCCGTCGACTTTTCCAATATATGTACCTGAATCAGCATTGATAATTATCGATTCAAGAGCTGGAGATGAACCGGTGAAGGAAACAAGGAACCCACCTTCGTGAGTTTGAGACTCGATGACCCCTGAAAACATACTTTCACCAGTTGAACGGGCTAAACGCCTTCATTTGATTGTGCCGGTATTCAATCAGTCCTTTCTTTGTCTTCCAACCAAAACAGCACCCAACAATGTAACGCTTAGTGTTGATAACATCGAAACGGATGGAAGTCCTTCTTCAGTGATTTCATTTGAATCGCTATCGGTAATTTGTGTGTTGTCGGTGGTACCGTATGGATCAGGAACGAAAACCGATATTGTGGTGACTGAACCGGATTCATCTGTTGCGGTAATGGTGACATCGTAAGACGTAACTGGAGGATTTTGTGATGAGCAAGAGACAATATTCACATCAATATCCCACCCGCTTCCAGAGGCTCTGTTGAAGTCGTTGGTTTCATAACCACAAATCAATAACGAAAGTGTAACATCTTCGCCATCAGGGTCCAGTACATCTCCTTCCAAGGTGAATGAAAATCCGCTTGCATCCCATGTTGCATTTTGAGCATCAAGATTTTTCTTGACAGTGATAAGAGGCGGGAGGCTTGCTTTTTGTAGTCCGAAATTCAACATGAAATCAAGATTAAGCATGCTTGAACTTTCGGCTTGTCCCATGACCATGACCATTCCAGGAGAGAGTCCGTCGAGAGGCAGTGAAAGTGTTGCGGCATTTGCAGCAAGTGTTGTGGTTCGCATTTGACCCATTGCACTGGCTTGATGAGCATGTGCACTGATTGCCATTTCGCTTACAAGACCGGTTGGAGTAAGGGTAAATTCAATGCTTTCTCCGCTTTCAGAAAGTATTGCACTCGATGTAAATACTTGCCCAAAGGTCCAATTTCTCGAGTCAATTGTTGTTGCTCCAAACGGGTCAGTTACGTAACATTCTGCGTTGGATGATGTGGCCTGAGAGTTTTGAACTTGGACATTCAAGTTTCCATCTCCATCGAGTGTTGAAGACCAACCGTTTTCAGCAAAGGTACAATCCATTCCCCATCCACTGTCATCGGTAGCCCATGTGCTTGTCTTTTGTCCACTAACAACCTGATTAACGCCGTCCAGCATAGGAATTACAGTTCCGTCTTCAGGGGCATTGGATGTCCATTCAGGAGCTTCGTTGGTATCGGGCGCCATTGTTGTGAAATCGATAAACAAGTCACGTTGGATTGGATATTCAGATGCAGCATAGGTCACCACCTGATTCACTCGAAGTCGTCCGTCAGGTAGGTACAGTGCTTCAGGGCCGGTTAGAGCGGTGTTTTCAGTAACCGTGACGGTTCCATCTGCCGCAGTCAAAGTATCTTGGATGGAGTAATTTGCCATCCTGAGGCCTTGTTTTAGAGGGAAATTAAGTTCCAAATGCGCATAGGACATGTTGGTGACGTTCAATCCAAGTGTGAAGTTGGAATTCCCACTGTTAGGTAGTTGGTCAAACCGAACATTGTTTGATTCGCCATCTGCCAAGAACATCATAATTTGAAGGTCATCGGAAATTGAAACTGGCACTTCCTTGCACCCGTTCGCTGCGTTCAAGTTTTGACATGTTCGTTCCTCGGGATGATTCTCTGGAACCAAATCCACCTCATCTAGTCCAATGCCATCCGCGACAAAGGAAAGATTGTTCCAGTCGGGAGCGCCTCGATGCGGAACTCCCTCTTTTATTCCAATTCGTGTATCCATGGCTCCAATACATGTGGGCCCAATTGCTCGAACTGCATCGCGCTCATCAGTACTGATCCACGAGTTGTTTCCACCCGATAGTCCGTCAAATAAGCCATCAAGATTTTCACGAACTACAGATGATTTACTGCCGTTAACAAAAGAACCAGCATCCATTTCGGCGGTAGCCCAATCGTCATCAATATAGATTTTGAAATCAGCAAAGTCGTAATCGAACAAATCTTCAAACTTCAAACCTTCACATTCACCTGCAACGTCAAGCCCTTGCCGGCCACTTGTGGGTAATTCTTCTCCTTTAATGAGTTCAATTGGCGGGGAATACATCGATGAGGTTCCCATGAAAATCATCAAAACCATCAACCCAATTGCTGTAAAAATCTGCGTGTGAGGTCTTGAGAACCCTGTCACCCTGAGTGTTGCCATGTACACTTGGTGTCATCCAGCCTCAAAGAGGCTTTCGCTTCGAAGCGCACCCGATATCGCGGTTTTCACTATGGGATAACGCGATTCATTCGACGGATAAACACCCAGAACGGAACAACGGTCCATACCAATGCCATGCCCCAACTCTGCCACGAAGCAATCCCTCTGTCGATTTGAGGTAACCGAGATTCCAGTAGGTGGTGATACACTCCATTCGGGGACAAGAGGTCTAGAGCCCCTTCAAGCATAATCCATGAAGCATCGTTTTCTTGTCCAATCGCAACTCCAGAAGCAAAGGCAACCATCGTGGTGACCAGAGCCCAAAGAAAGGTAAACAGAAACCACATGCCAATACCAAATGAGATTGAAGTGGCTTGTTCTCTGGTGAACGAAGAAGCCATCAATGTGAACAAGACATACCACAAGAGAATCAACGCAGTTGATACAAAATAGACGATGAAATCAACCGCAGAAATCCATTCTCCCATTCTGTATCTCACGATGACTAAGGACAATAGAAGGAGAACCCAAGTTGGAATAAGAATTGCTTTCCATGCTCCTAAAGCGATTGAGAGAGCTTGATGAGAACGCGGCATTGGTTGAGAAAGTCGTAATTCCAAGACTCCGCTGGCACGCTCACGGCTTACGGAGTCATAGGAAAGTAAGACTGCACAGACTGTTGCTCCAAAGACAACTCCAAGACTGGCGTAAAACAAGACTTCCATCGCGTTCTCAGGCTGATGGCCACCAGGTAAGACGATATCAGGGTCCGAGAAACCCCATGCCATTCCAGGAATGAAAAGCACCAATATTGGAAGCATGATATACATCCGCATTGAGAACATCCGCTCGATAGCCAAACGTTTTGCGAGTTTTGCAATACGCGAGAAATCACTCATTCTTCTTCACCTCCGAATTTGCGTAAAGGAATCGTTGCTGATGAAGTAACCTCAAGCCCGACATCTTCGATGGAGAGGCCGGTGGCTGCACAAAGCATCTCTATGACATTTGGTTGTCGTATTTTCCATTCGGTTAACGAATGCCCATCGTTGAGCAATTCGATGAGAAGTTCCGGTTGGGGTTTGTTGATTACAGCATGCCACGAGCCATTATCTGCTCGAAGTTCAACATCTTCTTTTTTGAATGAATACTTTGTAAATTCCGGCATCTGCCCCTTGCCTCTCATTTCAGTCTTGTTTTTGAGGCCCAAATCCCGAGCCACATCATCCATCGTTCCCTCAGCAAGGATTTGGCCCTGATGCATCAATGCCAGTCTGTCGATAAGTCCAACCAGTCCATCAACACGATGCGATGAGATGACAATTGAAACGCCTTTCTGAGTCAACTTCCTCAAGAGAAGAACAAATGCTTCTGATGCGACAGGGTCGAGGCCGTTTAGGGGTTCGTCCAGTAGAAGAATTCTGGGTGACCCCAAAAGTGCTGCAGCTAAAGTAAGCCGTTGACGCATTCCCTGACTCAGTTCGTTGAGTGGAGAGCTCATTCGAGATTGCAATCCAACGAGTTTCAACAGTTGTTCAATATGATTTTGGTCGGCATGGCGCATCTCACCAAGTTCCAAAAGGGCTTGCTGAACAGATTTTTTTCCTTGCCATCGAACTTGTTCAGGCATGTGTCCAACTTTCATACGTAGTTCTTGGCTCGAAATCGGTTCTTGTTCTTCCCCAGCACAAATCTTACCTTTTTGCAGTGGTAGAATTCCTGCTAAGAGTCGGAGAAGGGTTGTTTTCCCTGCTCCATTGGGTCCTACAAGACCTAGAATTGTGCCTTCATACAACGATAATTCGGCAGAAAAAACACCAGGTCCAGGACGAGTGTGCCATGGTTGTAAGAGTCGAGGAGAATAGATTGAATGCCTGTATCCAGCGTATTCCATCCGCAACACGACCTCCTCCATGCTACGGCCAAACCGTTGTGGTTTGACAATCTACCGTTTCAAGTATACCCAAACCCCAAGACTCTTGAAAAAACGCTCATCTGTAATGCTGGGTTCGAGATGATTGAGGATTTTGTGCCGTCACTTTTCCTCGTTGCTTTTGTTGGTGTTTTTGTCTATGTCACCAACAGAAAAGATTCGGATGATACTCATGACAATTGGAAGGAAATGTTCGGACCTATGGGCTTTCAAGCCCTTATTATTACACTTATTTTAATGTGGATTTTTCCAGGTGGGATTCTTCTTGTTGGCCCAATTTTTCTTGTTTTATCGATTCTCAGTCCTGCGGGAAGGATTGCGTGGAGAGAATATCGTCAACCTCGAAGCATAGTTTCATTGGGATTGGTCGTTATGATTTTTCTTGGAGGCTTTACGCCGGTGAGTGAACCGACCTCTCCTTCAGAATGGGGCCCGCCATTATTCACTGAAAATCCAAACGCACCGATCTATCCTTCTGGTGAACAATACACGTGGCTCATGCTTCCAGAATCTGGAGGCCTCGACATCGAAATCGTTCAATCTCTTCGTCTACGGCTCCCCTATCAATACGGGCCAATTGGCGCGGAGTATTCTGCTCTCACACTCGCATCTCTGCTGAACATGGAACAGGGTCGTCTCAATCAAGCAATTGAGTTGCTCGATCAGGAACTTTCAGGATTTCGACTCGATGTAGAGGACATGATTCTTGAACCTATTATGGCTGAAGAGACTCACCGTTATTCCTCAACCAGTGCTGGGGTTGACCTCGATGTCAATGTACGCCTCTATGAACTTCGAAGTCTCTCTATCGGGTCCACCGAAGATGGCCTCAAAGTGGGTGAAGTGCTTTGTTTGGTAACCAGCAACTGGGGTGGAACTCTTGATGTTCTTGTCATTGTTCGACCGATTGGCCATCCAGGTCTAGTTGGCGACAGATATGCCGAGTCGTATGCACTCGAATGGCTTGCAACACAGTAGGTCGTTTTCACTCGGCTGCAATATGGAGTGAGCCTTCTTTGTAGTACACTTGAATGCGGTCAGGAACCTTTCGAGTAAGGGCAGCTACTGCTTCGTAAACCTCATTTTCCTTCACCTTGAACGATTTTGCAGCTTTGGATGTTGACCAAGCGACGGTTTCAAAATCTGATTGTCGAATCCACTCAAAGATTCGTGCTTCCAGTTCTGTCAATTCGTCTGCCATAGTTCGCCCAAAGCGTAACTACTCAAAACAGCACCGCTTCAATCAAAATTGAAAATTTACAGTCAGCCTAAGGCTACCATGCGTCTGCAGCATTCCTCGGCATCGATGTAGCCATCCAATAATGTATTGAGTGCCTTGGTAAATGGAGTGGCAATGCCGCCGGTTTCAGCCCGTTCAGTAAACATTCGAGTCGCACGAATTCCTTCAGCAACCATATGCATCTCATCCAGTGCTTGTTCAACAGTAAGGCCAGTACCTAACTTTTCCCCCATTGAACGGTTTCGACCATGAGGCGAGGTTGCCGTGACATACAAATCTCCGAGCCCTGCAGGACCAAAGGCAACTTCGGCACGAGCGCCGAGTTGAGGTAGCAAGATACAGCCTTCTTTGAAACCAGCCATGAAAATTGCAGCTTTGAGATTGTCACCTCCTAAAGAGCCCACTGTCTTTAGCCCATCAACCAAACCGCATGCAAGTGCAACGACATTCTTGAATGCCCCCCAGAGTTCTGCTCCTGCAGGGTCAGCTGCTGGGTGAAGGATGAATGTTTGAGTTGTGAGCGTCGTTGCTAGATGCTGGGCTACCGACATATCTTCACTTGCTACAAGTGCGGTTGTCATGACTCCACTTGCTGCCTCCGGAGCAATGGTTGGTCCGGTGACCACTGCGAGAGTGTTGTTCATACCGGCGTCGTTCAATTTTTGCTGAATTGCCTCAGAAATCAATTTGTTGCCCGGAGCCAATCCTTTTGCGAGGTCGAGCAGAACATGACCTGGACGAAGATGAGGTATGATTTGGTCGACAACATCCAATATGACTGAAGAAGGAACAGCAAGGACAATGATTTCGATACCGTCCAAGGCTTCTTCGATGTGCATCGTTGCTTCAAGTCCTTCAAGTGAATGGTTTGGTAAATATTTAGCGTTCACCGAGTCCATTGTGATGGATTCGTAAACTTCCTGTTCAACGGTCCAACCTTTGACGTGATGGTTATCAGCAAGCCACATTCGAGCGATTGCAGAACCCCAATTCCCTAATCCTAAAATTGCAATGTGTGCCATAGAG
>JASLVU010000051.1 GCA_030741225.1 Candidatus Poseidoniaceae archaeon
CTTTTTCCCAGTTTCCTTCGATGACATGCCGACCTACCTCTGCAGTAACAGGCCTTCCCGAGCCAAATCTTTGAGGTCCAATCCAGTTTGGGAACTTGTTTTCTCCCAGTTTGTCTGCCATTTCCTTTTGAATTCTTTCGACTTCTTGCAAAGCATCTTCAACAGTCATGGGCGAACCATCTTGATGAGCACAACCTCGAACGACGATTGTAAATCTGTTTCCTCGATGGTTTCCAAATCCAATTTTTTGGTGTGTACGGCCAAGAATTTCAATTTCAACATCGGGGATGTCAATTGCCGCTACTTTTGCTTTCGGTGCGTCAATTACAAACATCTGCTGAGTAACTGCTCTCTTGTCTTTTGTTCCAGCAAAGAAGATTCGATTTCGAGGGATTGAGAGCGTCTTTGCAAGAGTATTGCAAAATCTGTTTGTTTCCCAATTCGTGAGCATGACCTTAGCAACCGTGAACCTCCCACGGTTGTCGAGATGTATCGGTGTGGAAATTTCCTCAACCCGGAAATCCGCCACCCGTGCCTTCAGAACCCCACCTATTCCAGATGTGGCGGTAGAATATCCGTCAAGCCCAATAGATTCTGCCAGAGAATCCGTCCAGTTCGTCACCGTAAGACCCCATTCAGAGGCTGATGCTTGAGAATTCTGATGATATTCCCGAAACAATGTCTTTCAATACCTTCTCGGAAGCATTTTTGCCAGAGGTTCGGATGTAGAATTCGGGGTCATCAAGTTCTGGATGGCCGGGGAAATAGTTTGCATACTCCACTTTACTGTTGTTGTTGAGACGTTCTCGAAGCATTTGCAAGGCGGTATGACTCTCGCCAACAACTCTCAAGCGCAGTTCATTTTTTTCATGGAGGAGGACCTTGATGGGCATTGCAATCAGCCATCCCACCTGCCTACTTCTCTTGAACCTTATCCATGTCCGGTGAGGGCCTTGTTGAATCGAGTGATTTGTGTGTCGAGAACGAGCGATACCCGTACAAATCAACCCCGCTTCTTTTTTAGTGTCTTGACTTCGCACGACCAATGGATACCTCTGTGTTGGAAGAACAGATGGCACAATGGTCATCCCGATTCAAACAATTGGCGCCTATTTTTTTGTTGGTAGTCGTTCTGTGCACAGTTGCTCTTTCAGCACATTTGGTCGTATCACCACCAACATTCAATACCGATCTTGGAGATTTTGCTCCCGATTCAGAAGCCCGAGAGGCTCATGATAGAATTCATGAGTATTTCCCTAATGAAGCTAGGCCGATGTTTGTACATGTGACTGCAGATGACGGCAGTAATATTCTTTCTATAGAAAATTTGAAGCTTATGGATGAACATCTTTCGCACATGGAAAATGCATCCGAGAAACGGCAAGATGCAGTTGATGTATGGACTACAGCACCGGGAATTGTTCAACTCGCACTGGACGAAGAGGGCAACGGAACCAGTTTGAATTCCATAACATCGTGGACCGAAATACTTGATCTCCTGTTTGATGATGATACCGAATGTACGCTTACTGCCGATGACCAATTGCTTTCAGCAGCAAGATACGCTTCCTCTGCATTGTTGAACACCGATTTGAACATCGATGACACGTGTACATATCTAAAGAACGGGACCGGTAATGGAGCGCCTCGTGCCACTTCGACCCTGTGGGTGCTCGAAATTGACCCCGAAATGCCAGAAGAAGAAAGGAAAGTGATTCAAGATCAATTACGTGTTGAGTTTCGAACACTTTCAGAAGATTCGGGACTTCAATATGGGGTTGCATCACTCGATTTAATATCCTTTGACATCGACCAAGGCACCTTTGATAACCTCGCTTTATTGGTCGTTTTGGCATTAGTCGTTGTAGTTGTCCTTTTGGCTATTGCTTTCCGGTCAATAACCGATGTAGCATTCCCGCTTATTGGATTGTCATTCGCCTTGGTTTGGACATATGGAATTCTCAACTTGCTTGGTGTCCGATTTACTGCACTTGAGGTTGCAGTAGCTCCACTCGTGCTTGGACTTGGAATTGATTATGCAATACATTTGCAGAGGGCTTTTTCTGCGATTCGTAAAGATGTTGAAGACCCAGCTGAAGCATGGTTACGCTCATGTGCTCGACTGTCAGTGCCTCTCTCTCTGGCAGTTGTGACTACTGTTGCAGCCTTCCTTGCAAACATCATATCTCCTCTGCCACCATTGGCCACCTTCGGCTATGCTCTTGCATTCGGAGTGTTGTGTGCCTTTACCTCATCGACAATTATTGTGGGTTCATTGCATGTTGTTCGGAATAAAATTTCCAGTGTTCCGAATGTACACTCAATTACCATGCCTAGATTGGTTGGCTCCATTGTTGCCGTGCAACAGAAGCAACAGGTCATGGTTCTTTTAGCAGCGATATTGATTTCGGGAGTGTCCCTCTTTGGTGCATTGTCATTGGAAACCGATTTTGATTTAGCAGACTTTGTCGATGAAGAAATGGAGATAATGAGTGTCCGTGATGAGATGGACAAGGGATACGATAGTGCAGGTTGGAAATTGATTTACATCTTGTTTGAGCCTGCAGAATCCACTTCGAGCATTCCCGGTGACTCGTTGATGTTGAATGAGTTACGGGGGCTGCATATTGACTTGGAGACCAATCATTATGTTGTTGGTACCGATGACTCACCTCCTGCTCCGTCATACGAGGGGCCATACGTTGTTCTCAGAGACGCGATTTTGAGAAATTCATCACTCGGAGACCTCCATAATTTGGAGATTTATGCAGGAGATGTATTCATCAAAGATACTGAACTTGGGTGTGACCTTGCACCCATATTCACCTCTCTTTTAGAGAATGAATCTGTAGCGGATGCTCTCACCGGAGAAACTTGGGCTCAACGAGTCTCTCAAACAGTTCATCTATCGGATGGAGAAATTGTCTATCTGCGAACTGAAGTTCGTGTCGAGGCCTCGACTTCAGCAGAATCACAAATTGTCATTGCGAGTATCGAAGAGCAACTTGGAACTGCATCACAGTCTGGCACATTAAGGAATAATTTGGATGGACATGCTGAATTGCATGTGACCGGTGATTTGGTCATTTTACAATCTGTGTTGGATGGTTTGAATTCTTCACAGATTCGTTCGACTGCGATTTCGCTTAGCGTGTCGTGTCTTGTTCTGTTCGTCCTCACTCGGCGTGTTGTACCCGCTGTGGCAGTATTGTTGCCAGTTGCGCTTGCTTCTCTTTGGGTAGCTGGTTCGATGATTGTCTTGGGTCTAAAATGGAACGTCCTGACAGTGATGGTAACTGCGTTGACCATTGGTATTGGAATCGATTATTCAATTCACATGTGGCGTAGAATCGAAGTTGAACTTTCTCGGAGAGACAATCACTGGGATGCATTAAGAGCAGCCCTTTCAACAACAGGTGTAGCTCTCATTATGAGTGCCCTAACGACTGCTTTTGGATTCTTAGTGTTGCTGTTTTCACCGATGCCAGTGATTCAAGATTTCGGATTAATTACGGCAGTTACCGTGTTCTTTTCTTTGCTGTTAGCTTTGTTGTTGTTACCGGTCTTAATCGAACTTTCAGCACGAAATCAAGAAGAAGTTGTAGAAGTGAACGAAGATCTCGTTTTGGAAGCTTAACTAAAGTGTTGAAAGCGCTTCAATAATCTCTTTCATCGCTAGACCCTGCTCTCGAGCAACCAGTGCTAAACACATCCAAGTGGTAGCGTAACCGAGTGCTCCATGTTTCCTTTGCGCCCGACGTTCAACTTCTTCAAGAGAAATTTCTGATGATTTAGCGATAAATTTAGTGAGGCGAGCAACAAGGCGCATTCTTGGGTCGGAATTGCTGATTTGCAGGACAGGACTTGAGGCTACTTTTTCTACATTTGATTCGATTTCTGTTTGTTCTTTCGTTGGAACTGAGTCCGAATCAATGTCTCGTATTGCTGCCACAGGTTGAAGCAATCGAGATGGGCGAGGAAACCAGCCAAGAGGGGAACGCACTCCTTCAAGAGCAACAGTTGGCTTCAACGCATTCTCATCGCCTGAAAGCCATCCTTTGGCAACAAGTTCTTGAACAGCAGTTTCTGCCTCATCAGGAGTAATCCATTCCATGTCGAAAGACAAAATACGCTCTAAGTCGAGTGCATGAAGTGGCTCTCCATTCCGGAAACAGATAGCGAGAACTCTGCGAACGTCTTCAACATCGTCACTCGACATGGTACATTTACCGGCTTCATGTTCAAGAACTTAAGCATCAAGGAGCATGTTGAATGTATGAGAGTTCAAGAAGTGTCGTAATCAATAGAAAGTGAGTGGAGCCATAGGTTCATGCAGTTTGAGACTATGCGACCACCGGAGGGAGCCAATTATGACGCGTGAATATGTAGCGAGAGACCCGCGTACTGGGCTGCCAATTGCCGTTACCAAACAACGTAAATCGACGAAAAAAATCAAAGCAGAATCGGGTCCATGGACCGCACTAACTGATCATGATGTCTTCGCTCTGCTCAACAAAGAAATTGAAACTTCGACAATTCGTTGGAACAGCAAATCCGTTGCCCTCTCTCGTGTGGACGCATTACGGGCTCTTGGCCGCTTTCATGGCGTACGTATACATCAGGCACATTCATTACTGCTCAATTATCTTGAATCTGATGTTGTTGCTGAACGGGTTGCAGCCCTCAATGTTCTTCCTGAAGTTGCGATTTTGAAATCAGATGAATTGTTTGATTGGCTTTCCGTTTTATTGGACGATGATCATGCCGATGTCCGAAAAGCAGCCAGTCGTTGCCTGACCTCCACCTCTCCAATTTTCCCTTCAGGAGTACATTCCATTTTAGCAAATGAATTGCGTTCCACCGTTCAATACAGAAGCGACGCTGCTTGGGCTGGACTGAAAGGCTTGTGTGATACATGGCCTGAAGTTGTTGTAGACCACGTTGATTCATTGTTACTTGAGGAAGAAATGATACTCCGTAAAAAGGGTACAGCCTTGCTAAAACGTATCGTGAACAAAGGGGATTCTGCTGTTTGGGATTTGATTTCTTGGTCATTGAATGATTCTGAAGTTGAGGTGCGCAGAGTTGCTGCAAAAAATTTGCCGGCACTTGCACGAAAGGAATCAAGGATGGCCACTCTCTTTGCTGAGCGAGCCCTGGTTGATCCTGATTCAGAAGTGCGTCTATCTGCCATAAAGGCAGTTCAAACCCTCGATACTGACCATGGGCGTGCACGTGAATTGGTTGTTCGAGGCACGAAATCGAAGGATGTCAAAGTCCGCTTAGCATGCATCGATATGCTTCCTCGATTGTTTGGTGAAGAGGTCTTGCGTACTATGGCGAACGAATTACTCAACGAAGAAACGGACAAAAGAATCATTGCTTCGCTCAAAGAAATGGCCTTCGATGCTTCACTTGACGGCACAGAAGCTCAGAAAAATGCACAACTTGCTCCTTCTGCTCCGGTTCCGGCTCTGGACCGAGAAGTTGCAGAAGCTCAAGGACAACGCGTCGGATTAGAGCCAAGACGGTCTCTTGATACGCCTGTTGGCGGGCAGTTGTCTTCCGATAAAACAGTTCAGCCGAAGGATAAAGAAGCCGAAAGTGATCTTAAAAAGGCTACAACAGAGCCACTTTATCGAGCAGTAACCCAAGATGAAATGATGGGGTACGATGACGATTTTGACATCGATGAGAGCGACGATGATGAAGAATATTTTTGATTGAATTCAAATTTTTGCTCTTGAATTGTCACATCCCATGTCGGTATGGTTAAGAGGGGACGGTCAGTGGGCCGATTGCTTAGAGGTGAATATGATGGATGAAGCATTCAATGATAAGGCCGAGCAGTTCGAACGCCTATGGGATGGAATTACCCCTAAAGGCATTAACCGAAACAAGTCACTCAAGTTTAGACAATACATTTTGGAGCACGTTCGACAGATGCGACGACCACTCACTCGAGAAAATGCACGAAAGTATTGGATGGGTGAACTCCAAGCCGAAATTAAAGAACGCGATAACTTCTGATTCCACACGATGGGGTTGCCACCGTCTCGGCGACCCACTCGATACCCCGAGACGGAGATGATGAAATGTTCACAAAAACCCGCTTCGATTCTTGGGACTTGCCCGAAAATATTCTCGGTGGCTTGAGTGCTATTGAATGGGAATTCGCTACTCAAGTTCAGAAAGACACGATTCCACTTGCTCGTCAAGGGCGAGATGTCATCGGACAGGCGCGAACAGGTTCTGGAAAAACAGCAGCTTTTGGAATTCCAATTCTTGAGCGATGTCAGCCGACGGGTCAACTTCAGGCTCTAATTTTGGCACCAACGCGTGAATTAGCCAACCAAGTAGCCGAAGAATTCCAAACTTTGCAAGGAGATTCAGGACTTTCTATTCAGACTGTATACGGCGGTACCGATCTCGAAAAGCAGGCAAAGAAACTCTCCGATGGAGTGGATATCATTGTCGGAACTCCTGGGCGTGTAATGGACATGACCGATAGAGGTCACATCAATCTTGATTCTCCTGCGTTGTTTTGTCTCGATGAGGCCGATCGTATGCTCGACATGGGTTTCTTCCCCGACATAATGTGGGTCGTTGAACGCATGAAGAACCGTGAACAAACTCTTCTATTCTCAGCCACCTTCCCACAAGAAATTATCGATTCTGCTCATGAATTTATGAACGATCCAGAATTTGTGTTGACCAACTCGGAAGAACTCGATATTCCTCCAATCGAAATGTTCAGCGTAAATGTTGGCCGTGCAAACAAATTGTGGGCTCTTGGGCGTTTGCTGATTCGTATGGAAGAGAATGACCAAACAATTATTTTCTGTAACACCAAGAGAATGGTGGATTTGGCTGTTCAAAGACTCAAAAAGCATAAATTCGATACCGAAGGTCTTCACGGAGATTTGAATCAAAATCAACGCGAACGAATCCTCAATCGTTTCAAAGAAGGTGAAGTCAAGACCATTGTTGCTACAGATGTCGCTGCACGAGGAATAGATGTTGATGGAATTACTCTTGTTGTTAACTACGACCTTCCAGTTGATTTAGACTCCTTCATTCACAGAGTCGGTCGTACGGGTCGTATCGGGCGCAAAGGTGAGGCATGGAGTCTCGTTTCTCGCGATGATGCACCTCAACTTTCCAAAATTATGGCTACGTATGCTCTTGACATCGTATCGACAGAAGTTCCTGAGTTGCCATCCGGTGTTGATCGTGACCCCGTTAATCGTCAAGATGACTTTGGAGAAACTGCAGATGTCTTTGGTTTCGTAACCCTTCAGTTGAATATCGCACAAAGTGATGCTGGCTCTTCGAGGACTGTTGCTCAGTGGTTTCAAAATTCTCTACGTTGTGACGAGATGGCTATTGGAGATGTGCATTTTGATGCGGAATCGACTTTCATCAGTATCCACACAAGCAAAGTCGGACTGGCACTTAAGGCACTTGACAAACATGAAATGGCTGGTAAGTCTGTTTCTGGAATTGTTGTCGAATAATCACTCTTCTTCGTGACTCTTCTTTTTCCATGAGCCGGATTTCTTTTTTTGGTGCCGTGAAGTTGTAGTAGTTTTGGAATCGGTGTCTTCTGAAGTGTTTTTGATGGCTTTTGAAGGCCAATGTCCATCCTCGTCCGGACGCTGGATTACCATTGATGTAGCTCCTAGGACCACAATTCCAAGTGCTGAGAGTGACCAGGCATATCCGATTGCATCATCCCATCGATTTTGTGCTTGCCCACATTCTGAACTAACGAGTTCGGAGAAGTAGCAATAATCGAGTGTTTCCTTGGCTGCCATAGCTTCTTCGTTTGAGGTAACATTTTGAAGTGCGAAAACCATCAAAACGATTGCTCCGATTATGAGCAGAACGTGCTTCTGCTCCCATGTCGTTCTCAATTGAATTCTCCATTTATCCGGTCCAGCACTACTTGCGTCTAATGTCCTGGCTGGACCTCCCACCTTCCAAAACCATACGACCCACATTGTAACCAGCACAAGCAAGAATCCCCATTCATAGACTGATGTGTGCCAATCCCACATTCCCGACAGACACTCTGCTTGGTTTGGATTTGCTATGCAATCGTTACGGGCAATTGGATAAAACATCACCAATCTCATGATATTCAGAACATAAATTATGCTGCACATCACTATGATTGACTTGACTTTCACCTTTTGCGGTACTCCCTCAGTCATTGCAATCAGTGTAGAGAGGAAAATCATTTCATGAACTCCAGCGCATTCATCGGACACATACAGGCCAACAGTATCGAAATTTCCTGGGAATTTGGGGTGATAAAAATCAATTCGAGTTTGCCATCCGTTGTGAGTTGACAAGGTTGATGCAACATATTCGCCATCGCTGTAAAGGAAATTAGTAATCTCATTCCAAAGCCATGCTTCAGTAACTTGCAATGGAGCAAGCGTGTCTGATGGTTGCGTCAAAAACCAGTAAAAGGCTTCCACAAGCAACAGAGCAAGTGGTATTCGGGCGTAGCGTAAGCCAAGTTGGCCAACTTCAGACCATGCTAAGTCATCTTTGGATGATGACGACTTGACATTCTTGGTCATACATATCCCTACGTGTTCATCTTCATCAACTTGCGGTTTGATATCTCCTTGATACTGTCGAAAGGTCAGTATTCTTTTCGGAGGACTTGAAAAGGAGGATGTGTAGCACATGTCATGGTCGAGGTGGTTCATCAGGAAGATACCCCGTCAGTTCAACCAACTCACAGTTTGAATGTCATCGGTTTCTTTTGTCCGATACCTGTTTCTGAAGCCAAGAAAGCCCTCTTGACGATGAAATCTGGCGATGTTCTCGAAGTGTTGGCAGACGACCCTGAAACCCTTCACGATATGCCATTGCTCATCGATCGCAGCCGCTCTCAAATTCTTTCAATAGAGAATCACTCTGGAGAATACAGGTTTCTTATTGAGGTGAACGAATGACTCAACCTAATCATCAGGTCTCTTTGGTTGAAAAGAGTTCAATTCCGAGTGCGGCCCACCTGCCAACAGTTCACGGTGATTTTCATATCCGTGTGTTTCACGAGGCATCAACCGGCTTTGACCATGTAGCTCTTACGCTCGGAGACATGAGTGGACCTGATCCAGTACTCGTTCGTATGCATTCAGAATGCCTGACTGGCGATGCTCTTGGAAGTCTGCGTTGCGATTGCGGTCCACAACTTGAGTCTGCTCTTCAAACAATTGTGGAACACGGGTGGGGATGTTTGTTGTATCTTCGTCAAGAAGGTCGAGGTATTGGTCTGCATGCGAAGATTCAAGCCTACCATCTTCAAGACCGAGGTGCCGATACTCTCGATGCGAATTTGATGCTGGGATTGCCGGCAGATGGGAGAGATTACAGCATCGCAGCAAGTATGCTTTCGGCGTTAGGCATTCCTCGGGTCAATTTGCTCTCCAACAATCCTGACAAAAGAGAACAACTCATTGCACTCGGGATTGAAGTTGACGAATTGATTCCACTTGTGGTAGGCGTTGGTAAAGAGAATCGATTTTATCTTGAAACGAAGGCTGAGAGAATGGGTCACAAAATTGACCAAGATAAATTGGAATTGGATTAAGGGGCCGTGACCGAGAATCGAACTCGGGCTGGCAGAACCACAATCTGCCGTGCTAACCCCTACACCATCACAGCCATGAGAGGTAACTCGCGGTTATGCGCGTGGTATTTCAATAGTCCGTTGGAATTATTCAACGAAACATGATGATGAAACACGAAGAACCCTTGCATTCAAGTGTATTCGCTTCTGTCGGCAACTCATGCGAGAGTCGAGTCGTCGATACAGTGTTGCTACATTTCTTCTTCTAATGCTTCTTATTGCCCCAATGACGAGCGTGACAGGACGTTCAGTTCATCAGACGAATACAGTCGATTTGTTTCCCGAAGGTGATTTTGCATCTCCGGCGAATTGGAGCCTAGGTTCGTTCACCTCCTTCTCGGAAGACCCAGCATTCTATACCGACACTATGGTCGCTGACCAACGTTTGACAATCCTTCACAATCGACCTTTAAACCAAGATTCAATGACTTTTTGGGCTCAGTCGACCCCTACCGATTCAAACAATTCCCTCGGCCAACCCGACGGTGCAGTGACATGGTCTTCTGGACCTGTAATTGAACTGTCATCGTTCAACGCATTTGGCTCAACAGGATATGAAATTCTCAATGTCGAAGTTGTTGTTGCCTTTTCTGTACCGGATCCATTGTACCAAGATTCTGTTCGATTTTCGATAAATTACGATGGCCAATACGAGTCTCTCGTGACCTTTTCCAATACTCAAAACAGTCTTGATTATTTATCGACAACATGGTCATACAATGTTACTTCGTTGATGGATTGGACATGGTATGATGTGCAAAATTCAATTCTAACTTTGGATTATGTTTCTGTTGGTGGTACGGATGATTCACGCCTCAACGTTGACGCAGTCGGTATGAGAGTCGATATGAGAACGCCATGGTATGGAGGAGAATACGGTGCAGCTCAGGCTGAGTTTTCTGGCCACAATATGCCTGTTATAGAGCTTGATTTATCCTCTGGTCT
>JASLVU010000052.1 GCA_030741225.1 Candidatus Poseidoniaceae archaeon
TTGTAGTACGGGCCAACTTCAGCAATTACCGGAATTTGGCATTCTTCTGTCAAATTTGTACCGCTCCAATCGCATCCATCGATGACAGGAAGCCACAACCCGAGGTGCACTTGCGCATCACCAGTAATTCCAGAGCCTCCGTCTGCAGCAGTAATCGTTGGAACAGGCACATAAATCGACTGAACAGCATCGATAGCATAAGAACCGTTTTGAGATACACGAGAGTAGATATCCGTGTCATCGTATTGCATTTGAGTGCGTTCCCATGGCTCAGGATAGACGTCGTATGGAGTCTCCACGCCACCAGTATCAATTTGTTGCTCGCCGAAGCAACCAGACAAACTGGTTGTCATCAGGACGAAAAGAATCAACCATGGGCGGAAGTTCATGTTACGAGGGGAGGGGGTAGGTTTCTTGAACGCACCGGCTGTTTGGTTCGGTCAAGATTCTTCCGGCTCATTACCGGATTCGTTACTTTGAGCCTCGATTTCAGCACGTACCTCGTCCATATTAAGTTCGCTAATTTTCACTACTAAATCACGCAGCGCCTCTTCAGGAAGCGCGCCAGGTTGCATGAACACTCCAATCCCTTCTTTGAAAACGACAGTTGTTGGTATTGAACGGATATTGAAGGATTGGGCGAGCATTGGCTCAGCCTCGGTATCTATTTTCCCAAACACTACATCGGGGAAATCTTCCGAAACACGCTCGTACACCGGCCCGTATGCTTTGCACGGACCGCACCATTCTGCCCAAAAGTCAAGAAAAACGATTGAGTTGTTATCGATTATGTCGGAGAAGCTGGGTTCTGATATCTCAACTGAGGCCATATGCGACATCGAAAGTCGGCATCACTTCAACATGTTTGTCCATGACAATGAAGCGACGAGTTCATGTGCTCACGGCGAAACGCCACATCATGCGCCTCGCCCGTATGACGACTGTACTCATTCTCATCCTGTTTCTGGCACCACTTATCCCAAGCCCAGATACCAGCACTTCGCTAAGGGACACATACGAAGTAAGCGCTCGTGAGTCTTCAGTTATCATCTCAGAGGTGTTTATTAGTCCAAATCAACTTGCATCCAACGAAACATCCGACAATATGTACGGTGCAATTGACTGGAACAGCGATGGCGACTATGGAAAGTTCTCCGACCAATTCATTGAACTGTGGAATAGCGGTTCCACACCTGCCAATGTATCCGATTGGAAATTGAGCATAACATCGGGGAGCCCTCCTTGTCAAATTGCTTGGAACACCGTTCTTGACCCAGATGCGCGAATCGTTGTGTTCAGTGCAGACTCCGATATCGTTATGGATTACTTTGATGGAGAAACAGTATCCATTACCAACACTGAAGGTGCAGTTGTTGACACATTGAACGTTCCAGAAAAATTCGCATTTTGGGGGAACTCAATTGTCGAAGATTCATCGGGCAGTCTCGTAGAAGTCGACCCTACGCCTGGTTTTGGACCCAATGACCCCGCTTCGACTGTCGCGCTCAACATCGTAAAATGCTACAAGGTACAAGAACAAAGTTCAGATGCTTACCTTCTCAAAGGTCGCGTCGTTACAATGGAAAGTGAATCCAGTATCCTTAATCAAGGAAATGTTTTGGTTCGAAACGGAAAAATTGACGCAGTTTGGTCATCAAGTTCTCAAATTCCAGTCGAAGCAGATTTGACCAACGTCCCCGTTATCGAAACAAACGGAACCATTTATCCTGGTCTTATTGACCTCCACAATCACATGCACTACAACCACATTCCTTTGTGGGATTTCGATGTTCATTTGAATGAACAACAACGCTCTGATGAAGGTGGATATACCAACCGATATCAGTGGGGAAACAACTGGGATTACGGACCGAGTATCACTTGGATGAAGACCAATGTACAATCGTTCAACCGCTGGAATATGGCGAGTGAACAAATGAAGTATGCTGAAGTGCAAGCAGTTTCGGGCGGGGTTACCGCTGTCCAAGGCTCTCCAGGCTCAAGTACCCAGGCTTGGGACAGTATGCTGTCGCGCAACATTGAACTCTACAACTTTGGACAAGATGGAATTTCTACATGCGCCGTTTGTGGTGCTGCTGACAGTGATTACACCGGTTCTCACCTCATTTCGCAAAATCAATCTGGCTCGCTGAATGCGTTGTTTGTTCACTTGGCAGAGGGTGTCGACAGCAGCAGTAAAGCAGAATTCGATGCCCTGTGGGATAAGGGATTGATTATGGATGAAACCGTTGTGATTCACGGCACTGCTCTCGATCGCTCACAATTTGACAAAATGGCAACTGTGGGCGCTGATTTGGTCTGGTCCCCTATATCCAACCTCGTTCTGTACGGTAACACGACGGATGTCAGAGCTGCAGATGCTGCTGGGGTTCCAATTTCTCTCGCACCCGATTGGGGGCCAAGTGGTTCCAAAAACAACCTGCATGAACTCAAAGTAGCCGATTTGTGGAATAAAGATGTCATGAATTCATACTTCACAGATTACGAGATGGCACAAATGGTCACCAGCAATCCAGCCAAGGCAGCAAAATGGGATTCTTTTGTCGGTCAACTCAAAGCTGGAATGTACGCTGATATCGTTGTTCTTGACACGTTTCATGATGACCCTTATCGCAACCTCATCGAAGCAATCGACAACGATGTTCGTCTAACCGTCGTTCAAGGCAAGGCCGTTTTCGGTGATGTGGATATTATGACTGCCATCAACCAAGATGACTGGGAACCAATTACAGGCGGAGGCGTATCCAAGGCTGTTGACGTCACATCACTGAGTGAAGTCGATGGCTCACAAACATGGGCATCGATTGAATCAGGCCTTGCAATGGCAATGCGTAATGAATTCAGTGACATTAAAGCAAACTGGAACGATGTTTCTGGAATGAATGACACCGAAATACACGACTGGCTCAACACCACATTCGATGGGGACTATCGAGATGATGTGAATCGCTTAAAGAACATGACAGTTGACCCTATTTTTACCACCGGTGATGAGCGATATTTCGATGTATTGAACCGTAGTTCTCACGGAAATACTCATGTTGACCTTTCGAAAATTTATGCCTATTATGAGATTCCAATGGACAACAATGGTCAACGTACTGGAGTCAATGTTGACTTGACCTCGGACCCCGCAAACAGCGGAAACACTGGTGGAAACGATAATTCGGGTAATACTGGTGGAAACGATAATTCTGGAAATACTGATGCTACAGGTAACACCGATACAACGGACAATACGCAAACAAATTGCCCGGATGGAGACACTTCCGCTGATTGTGTTCAGCAAAACTCAGGAAGTTCCGATACCGATGCTAGTTCATCGGATTCCGATCAAAGTTCTGCGAAGTATTTACTCATTGGAGCTGCGGCAGTTCTTGGTATTGCCTTGTACTTCTTCGGCAAGAGCGACGGTGATGAACTGAATTTGAGTCAAGAGGCTGTCATCGAAAAAATGTGGGATGATGATGCACTGGAGGACGCAACTTCACTTGATGAAGCGAAACAAACATTCGTCCCAGCCTTACCGCCTCTCAATGCGAAACCACCAAGCCCTTCAGAAGAAGAGTGAGTTACTCTAGGCTCCAAGAAGGGCCATCGGGTGTGTCTGTAACCACAACACCCATCTGTTTGAGTTCGTCGCGAATTTCATCAGCCTTTGGCCAATCTTTAGCTGAACGCGCCTCACTCCGGGCAATCAATAACAATTCAACTTGGTCTGCAATTTCTGCCCTCCGAGGATCTTCTTCGGGTTCAGCAAGTGCCATCTCTCGAGAAGGAAGAACACCGAGTACCGCTCCTGCGGTTTCCTCCAATAAGTCAACAGCATAATGGGCAAATGCATGCATATCTGCATCATCTAAGCCGCTGTCAAGTGTTTTGGTGATTTCACGAACAGCACCGAGAATTTTGCCTATCGCATCTCGACTGTTAAAATCGTCATCCATTGCCTGTGCAAAACCTTCACCCATTTTCTCAATTAAACCAAGTGAACGAGAAAGGGATTGTTGGCTGGTGATGTCCGCATGGGGTAAATCAACAACAGTTTGAGAAGTCATTGAAATTTTCAAAACCCGAACATAGAGTTCCAGAAGACGATTGTAATTCCTCTCAGCATCTTTCAAAAGCGTCTCATTCATGTCAATCGGTGAGCGATAGTGAGCATTAATCAGTGCAAAACGCAGAACCATTGCATCGACTTTTTCCAAAATATCTCGTATCGTCCAAAAATTCCCGAGGGAGTTGCTCATCTTTTCTCCATCAATGTTCACAAATCCGTTGTGCATCCAATGATGGACCATTGGACTGCATCCTGTGTGACACTCACCTTGGAAAATTTCTGCTTCATGATGAGGGAATCGAAGGTCATGTCCGCCGCCGTGAATATCAAATTGAGCTCCAAAGTACTCCATCGACATCGCAGTACATTCAATGTGCCAGCCGGGACGTCCAGGTCCCCATGGTGAATCCCATGTGGGCTCATCGGGCTTAGCAGCTTTCCACAACGCGAAATCCTTGTGATCCTTTTTTGCTGAACCGGTTGCGCCTACTCGACCGCCTGCACCAGAACGAACTGCCTCGATTTTTTGGCCGGTGAGTGCACCGTACTTTTCCGGAGCCGATTCGACATGGAAGTAAACGCCTTCTTCGGTTTGATAGGCGTGCCCTTTATCGATGAGGTCTTGAGTGATTCGAATCATGTCATCAACGTATTCTGTGCAACGTGGATAATCATCTGCTCGCAAGATGTTGAGCGCATCCATATCCTCGTAGTATGTTTCAATATTCTTGTCGACAAGAGCTTTCCAATCGCCCCCTGTCTCGTTTGCTCGATGGATAATTTTGTCATCAATATCGGTAAAATTTTGAACATAATGAACATCATATCCTGATGCTTCAAGCCACCTGTGTATGAGGTCAAAAGCAAGGTAACATCGCGCATGACCAAGGTGGCATCGGTCGTAAACAGTGACTCCACAGACATACATCGAGACCTTACCGGGTTCCATTGTCGAAAAATCGACCTTTTCTCTCCGCCGTGTATCGTGCACTCGAATGGGCATGGGATTCAGCCTGTGGTGCGAACTTCTTTACTTGAAGGTTAAGATACATTGCCTAATCGGTGGTTCATGGTCGATGGCAAATCATTCGAGTCGGCCAAAATTTTTGTCACCGGAGTCAACGGCCATATTGGCAACAACATCGTTCGTGATTTGCTGGAAAACGGTTACTTTGTCACTGGAAGCGTTCGTGACTTGCAAGACCCATTGAAAGTGGATCATGTTCGTCAACATGCAATCGATTTGGGTTGTGAAGACAAGTTAACTCTGGTTGAGGCTGATGTTTTGGACGCTGATGGATGGAGCGAACTTCTTGCAGGCTTCGACGCACTTTTTCATACTGCGACAGTGTACTCTCATTCTCAAGATGCTGATACCATTATTGATACGGCTGTCAAAGGAACGACTCACTTGCTCAAAGCAGCTCATGCTGCTGGCATCCCCCGAATCATCTACACCTCCAGTGTTGCAGCGGTGGGTAGTGTCCCCAAGGGGCGACCAAAAACTGAAGAGGACTGGCAGAAACTGAAGCATTCTCCTTACACCATCGCAAAAACGGAATCTGAAAAACGAGCATGGGAGCTTGCAGAAACGCACGACCTTGATTTGCGAGTCATCAATCCCGGTGGAGTACTCGGTGGTAGGTTTGTCAATCCAACACCGAGTATCGATTATTTTCCTGATGCAATCAAGGGGAAATTTCCCGCTGTACCAAAAATACCGATTCCAATTGTCCATGTTCGAGATGTCGCTCGAGCACATCGGCGTGCTTTCGAAGTTGACGAAGCCGAGGGGAGGTTTATCCTCGCCCCTCATGACAAAACCATTGCTGATGTTTGTCGTTCTATTCGCGCTCAGTATCCAAATACGAAAGCCCCTCGATGGGCAATTCCACGTACACTGATGTTTATTGTGGTGTTCCAAGATTGGATAATGGGATTGTTTGGCTCAAAACGTCTTATGACTCGAAAAGCAGTCAAAGGATATTTTCAAGGAGATGCAAATTTCTCATCCGAAAAAGCAGCACGAGTACTCGGTCTTGAATGGGAATCCTTTGAATCTTGTGTGGCGGATACCGTTGAGGAGTTTTTGCAATGAATTTCAGCGGTCCCGAAGGTATTGAGATTGCCGGAATTCGTGTTTCTGACAAGAGGTTGATTCAAATTGGTTGGATTCTACCGCTGGTAAGTGTCGTATGCTCCATGACAATCCATGCTGCATCTGGACATGCCCGAGATTTCCCATTCTTTGTTTCGGAATCCGATTATCCCGGTCTTGAGCGCTGGTTTTTCACCATCGGACTTGCATTGACTTCACCAATAATCTGTCTTCTTTCTCATCGAGTGAATGTTCGTTTCAAGTCCGAAAGAACTACTGTCCATGAGGTTTCGTTTTTTGCCGGTTTGGCGTCAAGCGTTTCGCTCTTTGTTCTCGCTTTAGCAAACATGTATGACCAGCTGTTCTTGCACTCTTTAGCGTCAATTGGATTGTTCGTAGGCGGATTCATCTGGGGTGTTTCAACCCACTCGATTTACAAATCAAACAACCTTTCTGCTCAAAAATTAAGGCAGGTTGGGCTCTGGTCATCGCTTGTTGGATTTCTCGTGATGAACCTCAGTCTTCTGTGTTATGTTCTCGTTCTCACCATGTTATCGAGTTTTTCAACCGATTACTCAACTACGGATACGTTGAATCAATTGCAACCGGCCATCAACTTAGCTGCGCCTGCCGAATACCTGCTCATTGCCGGACTGATGATGACACTGGCCTCTATTGGAAAGGACTTCGATCAGATGTAGCCCTTCATTCGAAGCGGTATTAGAAGAGATTCTGTTGTGTTAATGATATCCTGGCTAAGATCGAATTGTTGACGCTCAATTGGAGTCATCTCTCCACACTCAATGGCATCATCAAGTACCGATTGTACAGCCTCAGGATGGAATTGAACAGAAAGTATTGGGCGATGAGGATGACGACAAGCTGCGATTTTGCAGTGTTCTGCTGACGCGATAACCTCGAGTTCTCCAGCGTCGATAACGTGATCTTGATGAGTGAAGACGGCATTGACTATTTTGCCGTCATTGTAATGCACCTCACAAACGCCGGCGCTGTTCTCATCGGCCCGTTCGACTTTTCCACCCAAGGATGCAGCAATTATTTGATGGCCAAAACAAATCCCAATGATTGGAACTTCTGCTGTCTGAATCAATATTGATACATCGTCCATCCAATTCTCCCACATTGAGACATTACGCTTTGAGCCGGTAATGATAATCAAATCACATGAAATTGGGGAATCAACCACTGAGCCGAATCCGTAATCCACTCGCTCTGTTGTATGTGGTGACCAAAGTGATACTTGAGGATTGACAAAATGCGAGAGGATTTCCTTCACCCCTGAACGACCGAACGCAACGCGTTCAGCTAAGAGGTCAACCACAAGAATGTGCATTTCATAATCCCCCCAAAGCGAGAATTTTTTGGTCGAGGGCAGACAACGGCACTGTTGATGGTTCAATACCATGTTGACAAGAACCAGTCCAAACCTCGACAAATATGTCTCTGTGTGAAAGTGAGTGTTTTATTTGGCCGAGAGGATGCAGACCTTCAGTATCAATTTTTTCTGCCATGAAAGGCCCCCACATCCCTGCTAAAATGCCGCTTTGGTTGCGTTGAACAAGATGAGGTAAACCGTTCGAATCCAACAGCAAAGCACATTGCAAGTCCATTCTTTTCTTTTTTATTTTCTTGGGCTGGGGATAATCAAGAGGATTTTCAAGTCCTTGGCAACTTGAGGAAACGGGACAAGTAGAGCAGAGAGGTCGCTTCGGAGTACACACTGTCGCACCCAGCTCCATCAAAGCCTGATTCCAAGAACCGGCATCATCTTCGAACAAAATCGATTGAGCCCAACGTTCAACTTCCAGCGGTTGAGGATTCCGCAAACGATTTTGGCGGGCCATTACTCGACGAATGTTGCCATCTACGCACGCTATGGATTCTCCGTGGGCAATACTTGCAACTGCTGCTGCAGTGTAGGGACCCACCCCGGGAAGTGTTCGAAGTTCGGTAGATTTCCGAGGTAATTTTCCATCAAACCCTCCTTTCGCCTTTGGCATACATACATCCACTGCAAGTGCATGTAAGCGACGTGCTCGACTGTAATATCCTGCACCCTGCCAAAGATGGAGAACTTCCTCAACATCCGAATTCGCCATTGAATGAGGTGTTGGAAATCGCTCAACAAGTTTCAACCAGTATCCTATGCCACGGCTTACTTGTGTCTGTTGCAACAAAATTTCTGAAAGAAGAATTTTCCAAGCATCACGGGTATGGCGCCAAGGTAAATCCCGTTTCGACTCTGCGTACCACGCCAAAAGAGAACTTTGGGATACGGATTCGCCCACTGTGTCACCTCATTGGATGCTCAAGCTTCTAAGGTACTCGCTTCGGCCTTTTTAGCCTCAATAGCAGCATCGTTGGCCTTGATTTGCTCCCATACAATTTCAGCGATATCCTTGACTTCCATGTCGGAACCGATTGCACTTAACCCATCTGTCACCATAGTTGAACAGAAAGGACAACCCACCGCGACTGTGTCTGCACCGGTTTCTGCCAATTCTTTAGAACGAATCACGTTCACTCTGTCGTAACCCTCGTCAACAATCTCTTCCATCCACATTTGTGCTCCACCTGCACCGCAACAGAAGGAATCGCGACCGGTGCGACCAGGTTCTACATCAACTCCACCAATTGCATTGCGCGGAGCATCGATTTCTCCACCGATTCTGCCAAGATAGCAAGGGTCGTGGAATGTTACCGAACCATCGTGCTTCGGTTGGGGTAATTTGCCTTCTTGCTGAAGATGATTGATGAGTTGAGAGTGGTGCATAACTTCGATGTCTTCACCGCCGTAGTCCTTGTATTCTTTACCAAGCGTATGGAAACAATGGGGGCATGATGCAACTATTTTCTTGACCCCGATTTCTTCAAATGTTTCGAGATTGGTTTCTGCCAGCATCTGGAAAAGGTATTCGTTACCTGCTCGACGAGCAGCATCGCCACTGCAACCCTCCTGCATTCCAAGAATTCCAACATCAAGACCTGCTTCTTTCATGACACTGATGGTATCTCGAGCAACTTTCTTGTTTCGCTCATCAAAAGATGCAGCACAGCCAGCGAAGTAAATGTATTCTGCGGGTTCCGCCACTTTGACATCTAAATCTGCAGCCCAATCACCTCGCTCATGAGCAGGTAAGCCGTACGGGTTCGAGTCAGATTCAAGGTTTTCAATTGTCGCCATGAGTGGCATTACGGTTTCTTCAACCGATTCATCAAACTCCATTCTTTCCATCATTAAGTGTCTGCGAGCATCGGTGAGTTTCGGCACATGGTCAATGTAAATTGGACATGCTTCAACACAGGCATGACAAGTGGTACAGGCCCAAATTGCATCCTCGCCAAATCGTGCAATGATATCTTGTTCAGGCGTTTCGTTGGCAAACAAGGCGGTAGAATTGTCGTTAGCATAATGGCGAACATCATGGATAATTTGCATTGGGTTCAATGCTTTACCGGATGCGTATGCCGGACACACATCTTGACAGCGTGCACATGAAGTGCATGCCCAGCCATCGATGAGATTGCGCCAAGTCAAGTCTGTATACTGTACAGTGCCGAACGATTCAATATCGAGCTCCTCAAGCAGGACTGCTTTCCCATCCTCTCCACGGGCTAACGGCTCCATTGTACCCATTGGACGCATATCATGGAAGAACACATTCGGAAATGCCATTACCAAGTGCATGTGCTTCGACAAAGGAATGAGGAACATGAAAGTGCAAATGGCCAACATGTGCATCCAGTACGCACCAACTACAATCGCTGTAGACGGGACGATCGTTGAGGCGACCCAAGCGCCAATAGGTTCCCAAGTCGAAGAAACTGTTGACTCTCCAGCCTCAACAAAGAATGAGGTTACTGTGATGGTCATAATCAAAAGCAGAATGACGTTTCCTTCAAGTTGAGATTTGCCCTTGAGTTTTTCAGGAGTGAACGCAACTCTTCTAGTCAATGCAGCAACACATCCGATGAGTGCAATTGTATAACCGGTTTCAACGACAAGGTTCCATGGGCCACGAACCAAATCAGGAAGCACATTGTGAGAAAACCAATTCGCAGTTGCTAAATCAAACATATCGGTAGAAAGCATGAGGAATCCCCAAAACATGAGGACGTGGATGCCACCTGCAACGCGGTCTTTGAGTACTTTTTTCTGACCAAGCCAGCCGGTGAGAACTTCTTTGATTCGTGCCCCCCAATTATCAAACCGGTTGTCGGGAGAGCCTTTCAATACAAGACGGGATGCCTTGACAACCTGGTACAAGAAAAAACCACCAGAAACGCCGCCAAGGA
>JASLVU010000053.1 GCA_030741225.1 Candidatus Poseidoniaceae archaeon
CTAGGGGTCGACCACTTTTATTCTGGTAAAATTGGAACCGGAATTCTCAAGCTTATCACTTTTGGAGGCTGCGGAATTTGGTGGCTTATTGACGTCATCATGATTGCAACAGGCAGTTTCAAGGATTCCAATGGAATTCCAATCGTTAAGTGATTGAAGCCACTTTGATGTCGAATCATCGGCAACCAAACTGAGTTGCCCTCAGGGGTGTTACTTTGGAAAAGCGCGATACATATCTCTCACGTTTCCCAGTTCATGCGTCGCAACGACCTAAGGGTATTATGAGGCCTTCTTTGGCTATTGACATCTGTTTTCAAGAGAAATACCTCACCTTCAGCGGTCGAGCAACCCGCTCTGAGTTTTGGTTCTTCTTTGTCTTTGCATCAGTTCTTTCTTCAATCATCAACTTCGTGTTGCTTTTTGTCGGGGATTTTTTTTCGGGAACCGTAGCATCAATTTTCCAATTGTTGGTCGTTGGCAACAGCCTACTTTTCGCAATACCCGTCCTCTCCGCCTCAGTTCGTAGGTTGCATGATGTTGCCAAGTCGGGGTGGTTTCTCTTGATTCCAATTCTTGGATTCTACTACCTGTTCATTGATGGAACACCAATTTTGAATGAATACGGTCCAGTTCCTTCAAACGATCCTTAGGGTGCCACCTGCAGTATTTGTTTAGTGCACTGCTAAATTGTTCATTCGAGTCGATGTAATTTCGTATCCCCATGTATTTCGGAGAAGCACTCAATTGTTGTTTCAATTCGAGTGCTTTTTGCGACGAGGACTACTGTTTGGTGTTTGTCTTCTACGGGAGTTCTTGTTTGAACTGTTGCTTTTTTGCGAGCGATTGAATTTCTTCTTACCCTGACCACTCTGCTGATTTCGATTCCTTCTTGGTCTGCTTTTCGATTGGTTCCCATTCTTCACCTTGCCAGGTTTTTGACCAGGCTTTGGAATTGCACCAATAAAGTGGAATGGGTGTCCGGAGTGTACTGGAATCTCTTTACCTATGAGTTGTTGGATTCCAACAAGATAACCACTTTCAGTATCATCGCAGAAGGCGTACGCAATACCACTTCGACCTGCCCTTGCAGTACGGCCAATCCTGTGCACATAACTTTCAGGTTCATTGGGTAAATCGTAATTAAACACGTGCGTGATTCCATCAACATCTATTCCTCTACTCGCAATATCAGTTGCAACGAGAATGGGAATGCTTCCGTCTTTGAATCCGGCTAATGCCCGTGTTCGAGCCCCTTGACTCTTGTTGCCGTGAATCGCTGCCGCCGCTATATTGCTTTGATCGAGTTGTTTTACCAATCTGTTAGCTCCGTGTTTGGTTCGGGTAAATACAATCCCGCATTTCACCTTCTCATCTTTGATTAATTGAACCAACAATCGACGCTTGTCTGCCTTTCTCAAGAACATTATTTTTTGTTCAATTCGGTCGACAGTCATCTCTTTTGGACTCACATCGACCATCACTGCATTGTTAAGAAATGAACCGGCGAGTTTAGCGATTGACTTCGGCATGGTAGCGCTGAACAACAGGTTTTGCCGTCGTTTTGGAAGAAGTTTGAGCACTTTTTCAATATCACGAATGAATCCCATGTCAAGCATTCTATCTGCTTCATCAAGGACAAAAAATTCTACTCGTGATATATCGATATGTCCTTGTCCAATTAAATCGAGTAAACGTCCAGGAGTGGCAACAAGTATGTCAAGTCCTTTCTGTAGCGCTCGGACCTGAGGATTTTGATTGACACCTCCAAAAATAACTCTATGTCGAACATCCATGTGCTCGCTGTAAGCAGCAAATCGTTCATCGATTTGAGCAGCTAATTCACGAGTTGGCGAAAGAATCAGTGCACGAATAAATCGTCTTCCTTGGACTTTTTTTCGCTCCATGATTTGCAATACAGGTAAAGCAAAAGCAGCAGTTTTACCGGTACCGGTTTGTGCTACACCAAGTACATCTCTGCCTGAAAGTAATGGCGGAATTGATTGTTCTTGAACTGGTGTGGGCGTTGTGTAACCTTCTGATGCGACCGCTTTGAGCAGTGTTTTTGAAAGTCCGAGGGACTGAAAATCGGTCATGATAATATCTCCGTGAATCCACTGATGGATGACTACAGGCATGCCTCACTTCTCTTTGCCTAAATACCCGATTGATGAATACAGCATCTATCAGCCAGTCTCGACATGTTGTGCAGGAGCCGTTACAAGACCGGCTGATTGCGTAACCATTCTAAATCCGAGATATACAGTTGACGAATATCATCGAGGTCCAACACCAGCATGGCTAGGCGCTCAAGACCCATTCCCCAAGCCAACACAGGTGAGGAGATGCCGAGAGGTTCTGTGACTTCGGGACGGAAAATGCCAGCGCCTCCTAGTTCCAACCATTTACCTCTCCATTTTACCTCTATTTCTAGGCTCGGCTCGGTATACGGGAAATAAGCAGGTCGAACTCGTACTTCCGGATAGCCCATTTTCGCATAGAATGTCTTGAGGGTTGTCACCAACATTTGGAGATTTGCCCCTTCCTCCATAATGATGCCTTCAATTTGATGAAATTCGGGTAAATGTGTTCGGTCAATTGCCTCTTTTCGAAACACACGATCAACCGAAAACACTCTGCATGCTTGTTTTGGGTTGTTGGCTAGATACTGAATTGTATTCACGGTAGTATGTGTACGTAGAAGACCTTTCTGAGAGGTTTCTGCCGAAAAAGCGCCTCCCCAGCCCACAGAACCGGTCTCCCCGCCATGCTCGTGGATTGCACCCCAAGCATCGGTCAAATCTTTGGAAATTTCGATTGATTTTGGATTGTCAAGATAGAAAGTATCCTGCATTTCCCGAGCAGGGTGGTCTTGAGGAATAAACAACGCATCCATATTCCAACCAGCAGTTTGGACATAGTCATCGACAAGTTCTGAAAATCCCATTTCCAAAAATATGCTACGAACACGCTCAATTAATGCCTGCATTGGATGACTCCTACCAGTACGCGGTGTAGTCGATTCTAAAGTGACATCAAAAGGTCGATATTCTGCTTCTTTCCAAGCATCGGATTGCAACAATTCAGTCGTAATCTCGGTAATCAACTGCTTTTCTTGAAGGTCTTGTTCGGAAATATTCTTTCCAGCGGGAGTAATTTTCCATGTTCGTGATGTCGTGACAACCGATTCAATGAGCCCTCGGCGTGATTTGAAATGTCCCAGTAGGTCTTGGTCAAGCTCTTCTTCAGCACAGGGTAGTGCATTGAGGAACGCTGTTCTCGCTTCAATAAGTGCAGTTACATTCGCAGGATTCTCGGAGTGAAATGCACCGTTTTCAAGTTGCACACCCAAGCGTTTCAACAGACCTACACCGGGTCCTGCTTCATGTCGCTCAAACGCAGATTGTAGATTTGCCATTGTGGGTTCGCTGGTGTTTGAAATCCAATTCCACAAACGTTGTTCGAGTAATCCGGATTCTTTGGCTTTCAAACCCTCATGGTCGAGACGAACAGTGACTGAACTTGTTTCAGAGGTTTTGACAAGTCCAGCATTGGTCAGGCCATGTCCAGCACCAACCGCAACGGCTTGGTCAGTCCATTCACAAGCAGTCAAAATTTCTGAAAGACTCCATTCAACTGCTTCTTTCAGTTGCATGGTGCGAAGCATTCTACGCTCTGGATTGAGCAGTGCATTCGCCTCCATGAAGTGTCGTAATGTTTCTTGGACTTCAATTCTGTGGAGTGTTTCTCATGTTTCGGCGGTTTCTATTCCGAATCTGCGCAGCCGATTACTCCTCTTCATCCCAAAGAAGTTTTGAGCATGAAGGACATGTGAATTGGGCGGGTCTCTCTCCATCAAGAATTTCGATATGGCCGCATGGACCGCACATAACAGTACATTTTTTGGGTTCATCGATGGTTACATCGACTCTGTACATGACTCTTCCAGCATCTGGCATTTGGCTTGATTCAGGCACCCATTCTTCAATTTCTTTTTTCGACATGCCTTGATGAGATGAAGTGGACATCCCTAGGATAAAAAGCACAACTCCACTTATTCCAATAGTTCCAGCGATTGACATAATACCTGCAACCGTGAAAAATGCCCCAGCAGTGATACAAACAATACTCGAGATGAGGAGATTTTCTCGAACATTTCTCATGGATATTCCTCACTTCAAGGCATTTGAAAGGGCTTGAGCAACCCTCGGAATCTTCTCAAGTGGAATTGCGCAAAGACCAATTCGTACTCCACCAGTTAGCGGTACGAGGTAAACCTCTTGCTCAGCACATGCTTCAGCAATTCGATTTGGGTCTTCATGTTCAAGCCATGCAAAGAAGCCATCATGCGTCGGGTTCACTGGAACTTTCAACTTTTCACATGATTCTACAAAATGATTTCTTCGCTCGACCAAGAGTTCTTGCAAGCGATCTCTTTCTGCACTCCATGCTGCTCCCCCATCTGATGATGCATGCAACTGACTTACCGAGAATTGAGCCACTCTTGGGGCTGCAGACCACGTCTGTCTACCGGTAACTCCCATCACAGTTGCTATTTTTTCAGTGACTGCACTGTCAGGGTGAATACTTACCAGTGCACCGGTTCGTAGCCCGTAAATGGTATGTGACTTTGAGAGAGATATTGCAAAAGTAATGAGCAAGTTCTCAGTCCATGGCCAACCATCGTTCATTGCATCAAGAATGGTTTGACCCCATCCGTGCGGTTCTTCAGCGTAGAGGTGATATGCAGCGTCAATGAGAAGTGTGTGTCCCACATTTTCATGTCGCGAAGCGCTTTCCATAACGGCATCCAAAACCGCAGCCCGGCCAGCAGCAGTAAGGGACAAACCGGTTGGATTATGAGCAGGGTCATTCAACCAAATCATCACTTTGTCTTGAACCGAACAAAGACGTTCAAGTGATGACTTCAATCCTTCAATATCTACATACGGATGCTCAATGGATGGGTTTTTTGGTAAAAGCGGATATGTTTCAGGTTCTAAATTGCATCCTGAAAGAAAGCCTTTGTACGGCCCCCAGTGGCGGTCACGCAGCACCACTTTTTCACCTCGGTTCGCAAAGTTCGATGCTGCCAAAAAGAGAGCACCAGAACCTCCAGGAGTTGCAGTTGCAGTCATTGACAATCCTATTTCTTCCAACTCTTGTCGGTAATCTCCTAAAGCAAGTGTTTTTGCTAAATCCAAATAACCTGGCATGCCTTTCAATGGTGCATATGCGGCAATTTCAACAGGAGGCGCTGCACGAATTGCTTCATCAACAACAGCATTGATGGCCAGTGAACCATCGTCTTCCAACAATGCACCTATGGTACCGTTAACTGCATCGGCACCGTTTTCAATCGCATTTTGGTAACGTGCCCACCAACTAAATATGGTGTCATTACCAATTTTTGATTGGGCATATGGATTGAGCAATCCGGCACCTGCATCTTGGTCCATGACTCAACGAATGCGACAGTGTTCTTTGACTTGTCCCTTGAATTTGTTCAAGTTTTTTTCCAGTTTTGCTCAGTTCTTCTTCTGTTCCATCCGTTTCATTCATCAAGGGTAAGTGTCTCGGGCAGTTTGTCGCCTGTGTAGCATAGCTGGTAGTGCATCGGATTTGTAATCCGAAGGTCGGGGGTTCGAGTCCCTCCGCAGGCTCCACTCCACTCAAGGGAGAAACCGATAAACCTCCGGCTCAAGGTTTGTCTATGCGACCTTTTCACCTTGCATTTCCAGTTCATGATTTGGGCTTAACAGAATCTTTCTATGCAGGTGTTTTGGGTTGTTCAATTGGACGACGAACTGAAAAATCGATAAATTTCAATTTTCATGGTCATCAAATAGTTGCCCATCTTGTCGAGCAGATGCCTGATTTTAGTGATGGAGGTCGAGTTGATGGAAAACATGTTCCTCCGTTTCACTTTGGATTGGTTATGGAATTTTCTCAGTGGCATGAATTTCGTGATACTTTAGTCGAAAGAGGCATTGATTTTCGGCTGAAACCACATATTCGTTATCCAGGAAAAATTGGAGAGCAAGCAACCCTGTTCTTGAACGACCCGTCTGGTAATGCGATTGAATTCAAATCTTTTCGCAACGATGAACGACTGTTTGCAACGATTGAAGGTTCTGAACATTTGCCGGGTGGCGGAGTTCTGTAAGCGAATGCTCAAAGTCAAGTGTGGAATGGGGTTAGCATGGTGGCTAAGCGACTTGATGGCAAAGTGTGTGCCGCACAGGTTGAGTCCGAATTGGTCGAGCGTATTTCCAAGTGCGGTTCACTTGGAATAACACCTCATCTCGCAGTAGTCATCGTTGGCGATGACCCTGCCAGTCATGTCTATGTTGGTTCGAAAGTGCGCGCATGTGAGCGCCTCGGCATCAAGAGTACACATATTGAACTCCCAGCAGATGCTACCGAACAGCAGGTTCGAGAAATTATTGAATCACTCAATCAACAGAACGACCTCCACGGAATACTTGTTCAATCACCTCTTCCGAGCCACATGGATGAAGAATCCTTGACGGACATGATTGAACCATCAAAAGACGTTGATGGTTTTCATCCGCAAAATTTGGGTCGCCTCGTTCAGGGTCGTCTCGACGGTATGCTACCATGTACTCCCAGTGGCGTCATGCGAATGCTTTCTTGGGCTGGCGTTGATACTGAAGGAAAAACTGCCGTCGTGTTGGGCCGATCGAGAATTGTTGGTATGCCTCAGTCGTTGCTGCTAGGGGCCAAAGGTGTTGACTCTACGGTCACTGTAGCTCATTCAAGAACCAAAGATACTCGGAAATTATGCTCAAATGCAGATATCGTTATTGCTGCTGTTGGCATTCCTGAAATGGTCAAGCCAGACTGGATAAAAGAAGGAGCAGTCGTTGTTGATGTTGGAATAAACCGAGTTGATGATTCTTCACGAGAGCGCGGCTGGAGGCTTGCAGGTGATGTTCACCCTGATGTCGCTCAAAAAGCCGGGTGGCTTTCCCCAGTTCCCGGTGGTGTCGGTCCGATGACTATTGCAATGCTCATGGAGAACACCGTTCGAGCTGCTGAACTCAGTGTTTCTGAAGAAGAACACTCATAGCATCAATACTTCTCGTGAGACCATGGACCCAAGGGCACCAAAGATTGCAACCGCCGCCGTGGTGTTTGGAGTTATTTCTGTTCTTCTGTCCATTTTGAGTTATGTTTTCAATCTCGGTTTAGCAGATGGTTTTGGGCTTGAAGAGGCTGTGCTCCTGTCAGTTTCAGGTGCTTTGTTTCTCGTTTGGTATTTTGCGTCTCGTGACCGACCTGAAATGGAAATGATTTCATCGCCCACAACTGAAGAACAATTTGAAGCAATTGAATCTATGCCAACCAAATTCCGTTCAACATCCACCGAAGTCGACCAGTTCGGTTTTGAAACAAACACACAGACTTCTCTACAAACAAAAAGCATCGTTGAGTCTATACTGGGCGAATCGAAAACAATTGAGGCTTCTGAAATTGGAAACGCCTATGCAGCATTAACCTCTGACCCTGATTCAATTGGTTCCCAGCAAGTCAAAAGTAATCCTGCACCCCATCGACATACTGTTCAAAATCGAGAAGTTGTTAAACCCTCACGAGACAGTAAAGATTCTTTTCAAAGAACTGAAATTTTGAATATACCCTTGCCGGGTCAAGTTGAGGTCAAGGAGACTCCTAACTTGCCTTGGCTTTCTCAAGGTCATGAGTTTCAAACTTCAGGAATCGATCACATACCTTTGCCGGTCGTTGAGAAAACCGAAATCGTTCCTTCTGCTGTTGAATTGCCGTCTGTAGATATTTCTGAAATCGTTCCGTCTGCAGTTGAATTACCGTCTGTGGATATTTCTGATATTGTTCCGATTCAAGCATCTCATGTAGAGGTTCCAGAGATGCCAAATCTTGATGACTTGTTCATTGATGAGCCGCCGCAAATTCAGTCCAATCCTCGTAAAACCCCATCCTTGCCAAATCTTGACGACTTATTTTGATGATTCCATAGTTCAATAGAGGTTGAGCGCATGGGATTACACATGTGGACTGAGGCTGTTGATTTACACAGTCATTCGACGAACAGCGATGGTCAGCATTCGGTAGAGCAAGTGGCGATGATGATGTCTACATCCAATGTTCGGTTTTGGTCCCTTACCGACCATGATACGATTTCAGGATGGGGATCTGCATTCCAAGCAGCAAAAAGAGAGCAAATTACATTTATTCCTGGAGTTGAAATTACTTGCGCTCCAGGAATTCCAGCTAGCGAAGCGATCATGAAGAGTCGTTTGAGGGAACGAGCGTCTGATTCATGGCACCTTTTAGCATACTTCCCGGACCTTGAAATGTCAAGTGACAAGCATGAAGACTTCAAGAAATGGCTCGCTCCCCTCGGAGATGGTCGAATTCCTCGAATGCAAGCCATGGTTGAACGCCTTGAACAACTCGGCTTGTCAATAGATTTTGACTCGGTTGTAGCTCGAGCAGGAGATTCTGTTGGAAGACCGCATCTTGCTGATGAAATGGTTGATTCAGGTTATGTAGCGACTCGTCAACAGGCATTTGATGAGTGGATTGGAGACGGTAAGCCTGGACATGTTCAGCGTTCAAAACCATCGATTGAAGAAGCATGTGCTGCTGTCCACAAAGCTGGCGGAATCACATCGCTTGCGCATCCATTGTATTATTGTGTTGAGACGAGTGCTTTAATCGAATTTTGCCAGAGTGTGGGTGTAGATGCTGTTGAATGCTTTCATCGCAGCCATGACGATTCCTATCGATACGAATTGTGGAATGCAGCGAAAAGTCATGGCTTGGGTGTGACCTGCGGTTCAGATTTCCATGGAGTGAACTACAATCAATCTCCAGGTTCTGTTGCGGTTCCGATTTCGACTTTACCTTCGGAATTTGAACCAATCATGCGTTCTCATTTCGAGTCAATGCGTCAATGACGAGTGCAATCTCAAATAAAATAACGACTGGCATTGCAACTAAGAAAAGAGACAGAGGGTCTGGTGGCGATAAAAACGCTCCTATGAGGAAGGCGCTGAACCAGATGTGTCTTCGATAAGACCTCACGGTTGAACGACGAACTACCTCAAGCCTCAACACCATGAGAGTAACGAGCGGTGCTTGAAAACCTACAGCGGATGCAAGCGCTAGATTTGCGATGAAAGATGTGTAACCAGTGAGTCTCCACTCGGTAGCAAGACCGGCATTTTGTGCATCATTTGTTAGGTATTCCAACAGCATTGGAGTAAGCCAATTCCATGAATAGTAAACACCGATGGCCATCAATGAAATCGCTGATACGAGAGTGAGTGCAACCGTACTGTTTGGACGTAATTTCTTGAGTTGAAGTTCTGCAAGTCTTTCCTTAACTGCTTGATTTTTACTGGCACGCCAACTTACCTCAGATACAAACACCACAACCAAAGCCAACAAGCCTACGTGGGCAGCAAGTTGAACTTGCAAGAGAATGAATTCGACTGGCGTGATTACGATGATTTCGACATCCGCGGGCAAACGTTCTGGTTCTATGAGCCACGAAATGAACGATTTGGTCAAGGGAAAGGTAGCAATAAAACCAATTGCGAAAACAAAAGTCAGCATACGCATTCTTTCCAAAATATATAATCGGGCAGACGACAGAATCTTTCCACCCGGTGAATCGAGCAGCTCGTCCACCGCATTTGCCAAATGCTCGGGTTCTGCCATTGTTTAGGGCAAGTGGTGGGTCCTCATAACTCACACTCATGGGAGGGCTCATTCTTCTTCCCAAAGATGCGAAGGAGTGGAGTCGTAGAATTTCCTGTCATATTTGTACAGTCTTCGAAGTCTGTTGATGACAAAACCAGTCATCCACATTGAACATATCGATAATGCGAGTGCTTGTACCATCACATCCTCGTGATAATCATTGATAATTCGAACTTGAACCACATCGCCGGATGAGTTTTGGCTCGGGTTATGCATGAGGATATAGGTATAGTCATCGGGTGATGAAATCTCCAATTGTAAGGTCGACATTGGACTTACTGTATGCACTGCACCTAGCGAACGTACGACATTCCAGTCAATTGAACCGTTATCCATCGACGGCTGAGCCATTTCAATCTCAAGTACCACCACCTCTATTGTAATTGTCTCATCCAAATTCGTGACATTTGAATCGACATATGTGCCTTCTTGGTGTGGCTGAATAATTTCATACAGGGATTCATTTGGTCCCAATTGGAATGAAACTCGTTCATCAACCGAATTTTCTTGAACTTGAACTGCCATAAGAATGGTTGTGAAAAGTAACAGTGTTACAACTCCCTCAATCAAGAGATGTTGGCGAATTTTCTTAGTCGTAAATCCTTTGAAAAAGCTGCCATAATCGTTACGTA
>JASLVU010000054.1 GCA_030741225.1 Candidatus Poseidoniaceae archaeon
CAGCGATAGACCGAGATTTCCGAAGTATTCCTCTCCGACAGGCCCTCCATCACTAAACAACATGGTTCCTATCACAGAATAAACATACATCACGATGACCAACAGCCAACTTATTGCCATTATTCCACGAAGTGAACGAAGCATCGATTCGACCATCCTCTGCATCTCAGGCATACTGGACACCAATCGTAATGCCCGAAACACTCGAAACACACGCAGTACACTGAGCGGCCCGGTTGCAGGAGCCAATGAGAACAAAATGATGACAAAGTCAAAATTGTTCCATGAGTCTCTAAAAAATCGAGATCCGTGGGCAATCAATCGCAGAATGATTTCAAGAATAAATATCCATAAAATTAGTGCATCCAGGCCGTAGAGGAGTGTGGAAACCTCTTCAGGCCAGTTGAACGTTTCAAGACCAATTATTCCAGCATTGATGATAATTAACATCAAAATAGTGTACTGGAAACGGTTACTTTCGACCAAATCATAACATTTGTTTCTGAACGACACATACCTCTCAAGTCTTGTCCAGTCTAAACAATTGCCCCGATTGAAAGCGAAGCACAGTGTGTTTGACAAGTGAATGAGGTTTGTCATTCGAGCATGAATCACAAGAATTGCTGAAGTTGTGGAGGCTGCCAGCCGTCGGGTTTCAGCACTTTACCGTCTTCACGGCGGATGACTTTTCCATCGACGAGTTTCGCCATATTCGAGCGGTGAACTTCATTGAAAGCATCGTCGTAAATGTCTTGCATGCCGTGATTGATGATTGTCCCAGCAAGAATATAACCAATATCGGCCAAGGCGTCTAGCACTTCAACCAAATCTCCAGCACGAGCAGCCTCAGCATATTCTCGTACCTCTTCTTCAAGGAGTTTGATTCGCAGTTCAATCAACTCATCTGGTCCAAGCGCTGGAGAATCGAGTTTTGGGATTTCAAAGGCTTTGTTGAATTCAAGCAGTGATTTGACAATAGGGTTCATGGCTTGTGGTTGACAATCCAGCACATGAACCTTGCACATCCAGTATGTTGGTTGGAACCTGCATTGCGTAACTAATGTGCGAGAAATTAATCCAACATGTTCGAAGGTTCTTCAAGGGTAAAGCCAATCAACAGTGCTGCAAGCAAGATCCAACCTGTAAGCATTGATGCACGGAACAACACAGTTTGAAAGTCAACGAATTTTTCTCGAGACAGTACCACCCAGATATTCACCATAGCCATTACGCCCGACGCTGCAAGAAACCAAATGCCGTCCATGGGATCTGAGATTGCAAAGCAAGCAAACCACAACAGTGTGAGTTGAACCGTTGTTCTTGTCGTTGCATTATCATCGAATGTTGAAGGAAAGGAATGAATTCCATTCTTTTTATCATTCTCAATGTCCATTCGAGCGTAGTTGATGTCAAAGGCTGCAATCCACAGCAAAACGCCAAGTGAAATTGGGAGAATTGTAGGTGCCCATAGAAATTCTGTCTGAGAGGCAAACATTCCAGTAATCGCATTCCAACCATGAACGTCAGCTGCAATGGCAACCCAAGCTCCTGCTGGAGCAAGTCCGAGACACAGCCCTAACCAAAAATGGCACAACCATGTGTACCGCTTCATGTATGGATAAACGACGAATGTCAGTACGGGTAACCACGCCATCATCAAGGCAACTTGATTGAGCATACCTGCGCTGAGCAACAATAGGACAAGGAAACCTGTTGCAAGGCTCCATGCCGTTTGCAAACTCATTGCACCCGAGGCAAGATGTCTCCCCTCAGTTCGAGGATTCGCAGCATCGATCTCACGGTCGATGATTCGGTTGAGTGCCATAGCCAAACCTCGTGCGCCAACTGCTGCAAGCAGAATCCAAAGCAATTCAATACCGAGAGGGATGTTGAACTGCTCGATGGCGATGAAATACCCAATAAGCACGAAAGGGAGTGAAAAAAGCGTGTGCTCAATTTTGATGAAGGACAGAATTTGTTTTACATCCATCACTCCGTTCCCCCAAAGGAGAGGTGGGGGGGCCACTCATATGATTCTAATTCAGGATGTTGTGCCACCTTTTCCAATGTTTCAGGAGAATGCAAGGTAATTGATGGCCACCTGCGAACACCGTGTTTCACCGATGGAATCGGCGTTGTAGCGTCCCAACACAACCGCTCTTTGTTTTCGTCAAATGCCAGCCCACGCCCTACATCAAAGCGGGAGGTGAGTTGCCAAAGCAATCTCCGTCGGGCTTTTTCACAGTGTAAATCAAGGTCGTCGTTGGTGATGAACAACCATCGAAGGGATTTCGAACTATCCAATTGCCAAATTGATTTTCTCAATTGAGAAATTCGCTCTCTTCGGTTTGCTTCACCAGCATCATTTGATTCGTCTTGGCCGTCTTGAGGTGTGGGTGATTCTTCAACATGGGTCGTTACAACCATGATGCTGTCTCGAAGCATTCTTGCGTCAGTGACATTATCCAGATGGAGAACTTGTTCGATGCCATCAAAGCCTGGCGCTGTACCGATTCCTTGGCGCCATTCAGGCGTAGGTTGGGCGTATGAACCTTCGAGCGGCTCAGCGTCTGAGCGAGGATCGCGCTGAGCAAGAGTGGTAGCATCAATCAGCAGTTTACTGTGGACATTTTCATAGGGACTGGCTGCCTCTAAAGAATCAGCAACCATTCCTTCAAGCACCAAGACATCAGTGGAAATGTCGACTTTTGAATTCAAGGCGTCCAGCAATTGTTCCAAGTCTTTGGGGTCCTGTCCTTCATCAACAGCAATAATAGTCTTCAGAAACATCATTTGTCCTGCACCGAGTAGGCCAAGAGCTGTTTTTCTTCCTTGACGAGGATAACGTTGTTTTGACGAAACTATGGCCAAATTGTGGAAACCGGTTTCCATGGGTAGGTGAACGCTACGAACATCTCTATGTTGGAAATTGAGTACGGGTGAAAACTGACGTCCAATCGCTTCACCTAGATGCCCGTCTTCCATTGGAGGGAGGCCGACAATGGTTGCAGCGAGTACCGCGTCCTTTCGACAAGTAATTGCAGTGACATGCATGACAGGGTATTGGCCTGTAAGCGAGTAAAATCCAAAGTGGTCTCCAAACGGTCCTTCAAGACGAGTTTCTCCGGGGATACAGTACCCTTCAATGACGATATCAGCCTCGGCAGGTACCATCAAATCTTGAGTGAGTGCTTTGGTGATAGGGAGCGATTTTCGGCCTAAAATTCCAGCGAATTGGTATTCGCTGAGATTGTCAGGTAGAGGAGAGATTGCAGAAAAGATGAGTTCTGGGGGCCCGCCCATGCAAATGGCCACAGGCATCCGTCCGTCGCCGCCTGCTTCTTTGACTGCAGCAGCATGGTCTGCCGCATGCTTATGAATCTGCCAATGAAGACCTATTTCCTTCGGGCCAAAGACTTGAGCGCGGTACATTCCGAGATTGTGTTCTCCGTTCTTGGGATCCTTTGTGACCACAAGAGGAAGCGTAACAAACGGTCCCCCATCCTTTGGCCAGGTTGTTGGAATTGGGAGTTTGGTCAAATCAAGCGGTAGTTTCACTCTCTGACAATTTCCTTTCCGTTTTTTTCTTGGAGGCATGGCAAGAGCATCACGTACGAGCGGAAGTCCTTTCCATGGTTTGCGCATGTAGAGTCCGATATCTGGTTTCATCATGGCAACCATGCGGTCACCAATTTCAGTCTCATGGCTTGCACCAAGTGCTCGAAGAGTTCGGTCTTGGCCGCCAAATAAATTCATTGCCAGTGGGATTTCACTGATTGTACCGTCCGGAAGACGTGGTTTTTCGAAAAGTACTGCGGGCCCGTCGTTCTTTACCAGCAGGTCAGCGATTGCACCGGCCTCAAAGCGAACATCAACGGGGCGAGTAATGCGAAGAAGCTCTCCGCTTTGCTCAAGATGATTGAGCCATCGTTTGGATGTACGCCACGCCATCAGCACTCCGTGAAGAACCCCACCTTTGAACCGTCGTATATCTTCACAGGGGAATTTTTGACCGCAATCCAAACATGCATTGAAAACTAAAATCGGTTATGGGTCTAATATGAGAGGCCTATTTGCGATGGTGCTTGTTGCATTCTTGTGCTCCCAAATACCCGTTGTACAAGCATCACAATCTGATGTGATAGTTACCGTTGACAGTTCGAGCTTGCGTTTCTCTCCATCTGAAGTAACGGTCCAGGAAGGTCAAGCGGTTCGTTTTGTATGGAGCGGTCAAGCATTGAATCACAATGCGGTAGCAGATGATGGATTGTTTGACTCCGGTGAACCGCAAAGAGATGTTGATTATCGCTTTGTGTTTGAACAGGGGACTGCTGGAGAACATACTTTTGTTTGCGAGCCTCATGAATCGGTGGGCATGGTTGGTCTCGTTATTGTTGAACCAGCACCAGTGATTGAAATCGAAGAGGTTGAAGAATCACAAGATACGCCTTCAGTGTCCTTTCTCGCTTCGTTGATTCTTGTATCGTTGGCTGCGTTTTTCCGTAGCTCTTCTGAAGAATAGTTCATTCAGAACAACCGTTTCTTTCATGGACTTGTTTCTCTGGTTAGGTATCATGACGCAGTCTGCCGACATGCTTGATGTCTTGGTCATCGGCGCAGGGCCTGGTGGAGGTTCAGCGGCTCTTCACGCCGCAAGAGCCGGACTTTCAACGATAATCGTCGAGGCAGATCCAGAAGTGGGAACGCCTGTTCATTGCGGAGAATGCTTGAGTCAACTGGCAGTCGACAATCTCGACCTCGAACTTCCAGACCATGTCAAAGCACTCGATGTCAAAGGCATTCGAGTTATATTCCCTGACGGTACTGAGAAACTTCTCACCGAAAAGGGCTATGTCTTGGAAAAGCATCTTTTTGAGCGTTGGTTGTGCGATGAAGCAGTGAAAAAGGGCGCAAAACTTCATCTTCATCACAGAGTGAATTCAATGAAGAGAATTATGAATAGCGAAAATGAATTTTCCTATTGGGAAATTGATGGTCGTGGTGATGAATTCCCGATACAATGCAAGGCTGTAATTGATGCATCGGGGGTTTCTGGTGCAGCATCAAAATTATTGGAAATGGAAACTCAAGTCGATGTTATTGCAGGAGTTCAATACGAGCTGTTGGAGGTCGAAAATGACGGTTATCTTGATTTCTACCTGTGGCCAAAGTATTCGCCACACGGTTATGTTTGGATGATTCCGAAAGAAGGCGGACGAGCCAATGTAGGATTGGTGACCACCGATAAGAAAGGGGCAATAAAATACCTCAAATCCTTTATTCAAGACACATATTTAGACGGAAAACCTTCGGTCAATCCCCCTTGGAGGGCTGAGGGCATCAAGGTACGGCCTTTCGGTGGAACGATACCAATCTCCGGTCCCCGTTCAGTGACCGTCGATGATGGATTGATACTGGTTGGCGATGCAGCCGGATTTACTTCTCCACTGTTTGAGGGTGGTTCTCACCTAGCATTATGGTCCGGTCGACAGGCTGCTCAAACCATTGCTAAGATTATGAAATCAAATCAACCGCTATTGAAGAAGCATTTGAAAGCATACGAAACTGAGTGGAAAAAGACCTTTCCTCCTTATTCAAAGATTCTCAAAGGTAAAACTGCGTTGTATGAACTTACCGACGAAGAGATGTCGATTATGGCACGCTGCTTGCCTGAAGAATTGGGCAACATGAGCCCTCTTCAGAAACTTGGAATTGGCTTCAAGATTCTTTTCCGAAAACCAATGTTGTTCACCAAGAGAGTCATTCATGTTCTGCTGTCATTTGGATACTCACGGGCGAAATTCTTTGGTTGGTGACCCTTCGTAACATCTCTCTAAAACGCGCAACCTCCTTGAAGGAGGGTTGTGACCATTGCCCATGTGGGGGTTGACCATGTGGCTGGCAGTGATTGCTGCCGTCATCTTATTGTTGCGCCCCTTGCTGCATCAACGCTCAACTGCAGCATCTTTTGCATGTCATGCAATGATGGCATTGCCTTTTTTCGCTCTAGCGAGTCGTTTTATGGCCAATGATACCTCATTCGCTCATGTTGTCTCGTATGGTGGTGAAGACTTACCTCTCAAGTACAGATTTGCTGCAACGTGGGCGGCTCGTGAAGGACCACTGCTGTTATGGGTTGTCTGGATGTCCTTGTTAGCATACGTTTGGCGCAAGAAAATGCCAGGCGAAGCCAGCGAATTAACACACTCATCAAGACTTCGATTTGTCCACGGTTTTAGCCTCCTTCTGCTTTTGCTCGCTTTCAACCTTGATCCTTTCAAACCAAGTTCAGGTAACGGCTTAGGTCAAGGTTTGAACGAACTTTTGCAAACCGATTTGATGGTCATCCATCCGCCTTTGATTTTCTTGGCATACTCGTTTTGCTTACATCTTGCCGCTGTGTCTCTCTCATCAATGTTCTTTGAGTCAAAGGGAATCAAGCAACGAATGTTGACCATCGCTCGACCTGGCCTATTGGTATCTACTCTCGGAATCGGTCTTGGCGGCCTTTGGGCATACTTAATTTTGGATTGGGGTGGCTATTGGGCGTGGGATCCTGTAGAGACTGGGTCTCTGCTCCCCTGGTTGGTTTTGGTTTTGATTTCTCATTTGAGAACTCGACCTGGAAAGACGTCCGATTCGGCTTGGATAGGTGCGGGCTTGGCTGCTGGTGGAGCAGCTCTTTTTGCAACATTGGTGACACGTGCTGGAGGTGTATGGGCATCATCTGTGCATACCTTTGTGACAAATTCAGAGAGTTCACCTCCATCCGATGCTTTTTCGAGAATGTTAGTACTCAAAACCGATTCCACGGCTGGAGTCGAAGTCATTACCTATCTTGTTGTCCTTCTGCTTTTGATGGGGTTTTGGCTGCAACTAAAAAGCAATACAAATCCGGAAAGGGTGCTCACCAAACGAACCATCGGGATGTTTGCTCTACCGTTTGCCGGAGTGTTGAGTGCTTTGGCTTTGAGGACATACTTCGAGCAAACTTGTGACCTGTCGAATCTATCGCTCTGTTCAAGCATGGAGATGTCGTTGTATGCTTATGCGCCATCACTGTTTTTCGCATCCATCGTGCTTGTTCCGATGGCTGTACAATCGTACGGGCAACATCCAATCTCCGAAACGAAAGACGGATGGAACTTCGTCGGTCTGTTCTCCAATCAATCGCATAATCGTTCTTCGTTGCTGCTGCCGTTGCTGCTTCTCATCGCTGCAGTTGTTTACATGACATCGACTAATTTCCTTTTCACTGCGTTCTTCTTGGTGTTGTTTGTTCCATTGTTTTTTTCAATTGATGCAACAAAAGAATGGGCCATAGGTGCTGCTGGAGTTGTCTTAGGTCTCGCTGGTGCTTGGTCCGGATTGATTGAAATCGCATCTGCAGCCTTGGTCATGTTCTTTTTCATTCTCCCATGGCTTTTGTCCCCAGAGCCCAATGAACCATCGAAATTTTCGCTTTTTGAGCGTGGTTCTCAACAGAAATTAGCGCTGTGGGGTTCTGTGATGATTGTAGGGACATATCTGATTTTGACCGTTATCCTGCTGGTTGCAAGTATTGATTCGATCAACTTTGAGGGCCACGAACTTTACGGTACTCCTTTCGTGATGGCTGTTGCCGGTTCATTTTTCTTGTACACCAATCGCAAACATGAGGCTCATAGAAATGTTTGGCTGCTCACCGGTACATTGCTGATTTCGGTCTTACTCTCGATATTGCAACCTTCTGCTTTTGGAATGGATTCTAGCACAGCAATGTCTGCATTGGTTGTAAGAGGTGTGCTTGCATGGCTTACATTACCAATCGTTCTTTTGGTCATCGTACCTATGCTAAAGGAAGTCATAGTTACCCAAGGAATTGAGCGTAAGAAGGAGTCAATATGGAAGCGAATCCCCTTTGGAGCTCATCTGGTTCACCTTGGTTTACTGCTTCTTTTGATAGGTCACGTCTACACTACAGTATTGGTCGATAGAGGAGATGCCAGTCACCGAGTGACTATGGTGAAGGATGAAGCGGTGATTCATGGAAATTACGGGTACGAATTTACCGGATTGCGAATGACTTCCGATGATTTGGAGGTTGGAGACGGTTATGTTGGCATTCAAATCGATGTGTATGCTCTTGAGGGGGATAATCTTGGAGAAAAGATTGGAACTGTTGAACCTGGCATGTTGAGGTTCGATACCAAGACAGATACAGGTTTTGTTGTTCAATCGCGTTCGCGCTCAGAGGTCGATACATTGAGTCGTTGGAACGGAGATATCGTGTTTATTTTTGATGGTAGCCAGGCAAATGGTTTGATGCAGCAAACCGCTCTCGATGGACCAGAATCAATTGAATTGGTCCGAGTTACTGTTTACGACTTACCCGCTTCGCATCTTGTGTGGCTCGGCTGGGTAACGATGCTGATTGGGATGGGTGTGGTTGTTCTTGGAGACTTTGATAAAAACAGGCAACTGAGGCAACACAAAGTCGAATCTAACGAAGAAGAGTGAACAACTTCTCCGCCAATGCAATTATCAAGGGGGCTTCGGTCGCCGGACTACCCGAAAGGGAGGTAATACTATGGAAGACGGAACAATTGTCCACGTTGATTATGAACTTTACAACAATGAAACAGGTGATCTTATCGAGACCACACGTGAAGCAGTCGCAAAAGAACATGAAGTACACCAAGAGAACCGTTCCTATGAGCCAATGGTTTGCATTGTTGGCGGTGGCCAACTTATTCCGGGTTTTGAAGAAGCACTTGCTGAAGCCAAGAAAGGAAAGGAGACGGAAGTCGTTATTGCTCCAGCCGACGCATACGGAGAGAAAGACCCTGAACAAATCGAGACCATAAGTATCGACAAACTCATCCGCGCAGTCCAAGACCCTAACTCTCTCTACATCGGCGCTCCAGTGACCATCAACGGTCGACAAGGACAACTGTCCTATCTTGCTGCTGGCCGTGCTCGAATTGATTACAACCATCCGATGGCTGGTAAATCACTCAAGTATTCGTTCAACGTTGTTGATGTAGTTGAAGGAAAAGAAGATCAAGTTACTGCACTTTTGCAAGCCAATACCGGGCATTCAGGATTCGAAGTCAGTTTTGATGGGGACGATTTGTCGATCGTTCTGCCTCAAACCATGCTTTTTGATACCAATGCAGCCATGCTCAAATTCCGTTTGGTCACGACAATCCGTGATGCTGTTGAATGCGGTAAAGTCTCCTTCATCGAAGTTCACGAACCTCGTGGATTTGGTGTTGAAGAAGAGGATGAAGATGATTCAGTTGAAGACCTCTCTTCTCTCTCGGTCGCTCAACTCAAAGAGCGCTGTAAGGCAGCAGGTCTTCCAGTCGGTGGAAAGAAGGCAGATTTGATTGCTCGTCTTTCAACCGAAGAAGAGTGAACTTACGGAATGACTCTCGGGAGTCATTGATACCCAAAGGATATTGACAAGGGTCTACTGGCACGAACAGGGATGGCAATGTCGGGCCTTGAACAACTTGAGGAACAACTCATCGGTGACAAACCAGTCTTGCCTTGCGAAGAGTACTCTTCGGTGGAAAAAACAACTCTTTGGCTCGCATTACTTACTCTCAGCTCAGTATTTGTCGGTTTTTTTGTCGCTAACGATTTCATCTGGACAGACGGGCTTAAACCGATTGTCTGGGACCCAATCATGGAAGATGCTGGTTCAGCTGGAGATGCTGCTTACAATCCGATGAATACTTTGCTTTACACCTTCAGTATGCTTGCAAGTGTTGTTGTTCTCCAAGCACTATTCCGAAAAGCGAACATCCCTGCTGACGATAAAATGCTACTCGCCTTACTTGCTTGGGTATGTTTAGCACCGGTCCTAAGGGTGTTGGAGGATGCAGATTTTTTCAGTTCTGAAATGGACTGGTTGTTCATTTCACCAATAATTCACTTGCACTTGGCAGTTTGGTTGGTAGGCTTGGCCTTTATCTCGCATTATGTTGCTTCACAATGGGACGCAAGTTCTACTGACAAAATCGAAAATAAGGTGCGTAAAGCCTTGCTTCCTATACTTTCGCTCGCTCTGTTTTTCCATTGGAGTCTTTTGTATCAACCCGCCTACTCCGTGCACGATTCAATGGGTTTTACATGGGTGAGACTTGGAATACTTGCATCCTACATTGCTTTGTTTTGGACATTTGTTAAAACGCGTGAATGGCCTGCAATTACCCGAGGTATTCTCTCTTTTGGTGTTGCTGCGAGTGTACTTGGATTGTTCCATTGGATACAATTCTTATCGACTCCTTGGGCCCAAGAGAGCGCTCGTGTTTTGGATACCGTATCACTTTGGCCTCTGTTGGTCGTCTTTGG
>JASLVU010000055.1 GCA_030741225.1 Candidatus Poseidoniaceae archaeon
AAAAAACCGACCTGTATTCACACTCCGATTCTTTCATCGCTAAAATCGGCTGGAGTGAGAATGGAAAGTTTTGACCATAAAATGAGTAAATCTGACCCCGATGGAGCAATCTTGCTTCATGACTCGCCTAAGGCGCTCCGTAAGAAAATCCAAAAACACGCCTATCTTGACCCGAGCGATTTACAATCCCCGGTGTATGAACTTGCTGAACATGTAGTGCTGCCCGAATGGGGAGAGATCATTGTAACGCCGAATCCCAAATTTGGAGAACCATCAACTTGGAAGAGTCTTGAAGCTTTCAAGGCTGCTGTGGCTGATGGAACTCTCCACCCTTTGGATGCAAAACTTGGAGTTGCTGATGGCATTAGTCGTGGATTGAGTGCAGTTTCAAAGCACTTTGAAGAAAATCCAGATACTCTTGAAGCTGTCAATTCACTTGGGAGGAAGTGATTCCAAGACGGATTTGTCTATAGAATGGTTCGCTTCGTTCGATAGACCTTCCTCAATACTGTGCGACTTCAAGAAAATCATGCGCCTTGTATCTCGAATAAAATCACGATTTACCAATGGGTCTACGGCTACCTCTGCATTGATAGTCAACATATCTCCGCGTGAAAATTGACCGACGTATTCATCGAATACAACCACCTGATACACTTCACCGTTTTCCGCCTTACCATCGAGTAGCATCTGAGGTGAGACAACTTCAAGATATTGAATATCCTCATAGAAATTCTCTTCGACAACCATCGAGATGTCAGTTGGGTCCTTGTGAAAGGATTTGGGTTTTTTCGAACGGAGGTCAGCTTGAATCTCTTGAAGACACTTTCTGCAGTACGTTACTTTCTCTCTTGGACGAGCCAATCGTTCGTTTATTGTCCATTTGGATTCACAATCATTGCATTGGTAAACACTGTTCTTCAACCATCCGATTGCTGGACTTGTCATCACAACAATTGCGTCAAAAGAAAGGAGCCGAGAGCGGTCTCGCATCCGGAGCTCACTCATTTCATAGTATCTGTTTGCTGGAAGGTTTACGACACGTATTACTGGACGAGTGGACATGATTCGATCGGAGTACTGCTCTTTGAGAACCTGGTTTCCACATGCCAAAGTATGCTCCATGTTTTCGGAAAAGGTAACTTGTAAATCTCCGTACTCGGATAAATCATCCCATTCAATTTCAAAACCAAACACCGGTTCGTCAATACCTGGCAATGCATTCAGGTCCGATTTATACTTCGGGCTTTCAAACAAATGCCTCCATGATTCCAAGGTTTTTTGTTCAGATTCAGTGGGTTCTGTCGGTGTCTTTGGCGTCATGGAATCACATTGCGAATTACGGCGGTTAAGAAACATTGTGCAAAGTAAATACATGCTTACTCGACTGCTTAAATCCCGCAGAACCCGAACATTGGTTTTGTGAAGCCATCATTCTTCGTGCAAACGTTCATGAATCTCTTAGAACTCGAAGATTTTGAAAAGGAGTAGTAACCATGTCCAACATTATCGTTCTCGTCAAACAAGTTCCTGATACCAATGCTCGAATCGTCGTTTCTGGAGACAGAGTTGATTTGTCCGCTGTCAAGAAAGTAATGAGTCCCTACGATGAATTCGCTGTCGAGACTGCTCTCCAACACCGCGAAGCCGTTGGTGGCGAAGTCACTGCAATCACTGTCGGCGACTCCGGCGCAGACAAGGTCCTCAAAGACGCAAAGGCAATCGGAGTTGATCATATCGTTCGTATCGACTGTTCTGAAAGCTTGGATTCAAACGCTCTTCAATCGATTCTCGCAGCGACAGTTTCAGAACTCGGTGCTCATGCAGTATACTGCGGTAAATCCGCAGCAGATACTGGTGCAGGTTCGACCGGTCCAGGATTGGCTGAAAGATTGGGTTGGGCATCGGTATCCAACAGCATCAATGTTTCTTTTGGAGAACAACTTACTGTCGTAACCCCTTCTTCTGGCGGTAACGCACGACTGAGCGTCCCTCTCCCTGCTGTCGTCTCGTGCGACAAAGGAGATATGAAAGTCCGTAAACCAAATGTAAAAGGAATCATGCAAGCCAAGAAAGCAAAAGTCGATGTTCGAAGCGTCGATATCCCAGCCTCATCCGTAACTGTGGTAGCCCACAGTATGCCCCCAGCTAAACCCGCTGGAAAATCATACGATGGTGGTGCGGCGGCAGCAGAAGTTGCTCGTTTGTTACGCGATGAAGCAAATGTAATCTGAGGTGGAAAAATGACTGAAACTGTAGTAATCGCTGAAACCGTAAAAGGAACCGTACATCCATCGACAGCAGAACTCATCACTGCGGCCCAATCTCTTGGTTCTCAACCCGTTGTTGTTGTGCCTTGCACCGATGCAAGTGCAGCAGAAATTGCAGCAGGTTTCGTAGGCTCTGCCCGAGTCGTGGCTGCAAAATCAAGTGTTTTTGAGCACTATGATGCTGCCGGCTGGGCTTCTGCTATCGACGCAGTTGCTCCAGCAGGAATTCTTGTTGCATCAGCCACACCGCAATCAAAAGACCTCGCAGCACGTATTGCTGCACGCAGAGAAATTTCTGTCGTACAAGATGTTACACAAATTGAAGGAGGAAATTTGACCTCTCCAATTTACTCTGGTAAGGCAATGCAAACTGTCGCCCTCAGTGGAGACGCAGTGGTTACAATTCGTCCAAATGTTTTCGAAGCCGCCCCTACGGGAGGCAATTCAGAAGTTTCAATTGTTGATACCACTGGAAACATGGCGACCGCTGTTCAGGAATTCATGGCTCGTGCATCAAGCCGATTGGATGTTGCTGAAGCAAATATCATCGTATCCGGCGGGCGTGGAATGGGTTCTCCTGACAACTTTGTCCACCTCGAAAAAATAGCGGATACTCTTGGAGCTGCTGTTGGCGCATCACGTGCTGCTGTTGATACTTGGGATGAAATCCCTCACTCAATGCAAGTTGGCCAAACCGGAAAAACTGTGAATCCGAATCTTTACATCGCCGTTGGAATTTCCGGAGCAATACAACACCTCGCTGGAATGCGCTCATCAAAATATATTGTAGCAATTAACAAAGATGCTGACGCACCAATTTTCCAACATGCAGACTACGGAATCGTTGCTACTTGGGAAGAGGCGTTACCTGTTCTCGAGTCCACGCTGTCTTCAATGATGAACTGATTAGGAATACTTTCCAATCGTGTAGGTACCGGCTCCAGATGAATCACCAACAAACGGGTTGGTCTCTTTCTCGTGTCCGATTGTTGTCATGGGTCCGTGACCAGGGTAAACAAGAGTTGATGGGTCAAGCGGCCATAATTGCGTATGTATGGAATGCGCTAAAACTGAAAAGTCACCTCCAGTATCCGGTAAATCTGTACGTCCAACAGATCCGGCAAACAGTGTATCTCCAACAAACAAGTGATCTGGGCCATCTTCAACAAGGAGTAGAAGGCTACAACCTCCCAATGTATGACCCGGAGTATGCCGTATCTCAAAGGTGAGTGCCCCGACATCCAACAATTGGTCGGCGATTAAATCGACATCGGCGACTGCTGGTTCAGGAATTTGGAAACCGTACCGAAGTGCTGATTTTTGTGCTAAAGTCTGCAAAAAAGTGTCGTCGGGATGAAGATACCAGTCAACTTGGTAACGATCTTTCAAGTCAGGTATATGCCCACTATGATCAAAGTGTGCATGTGTGTTGAGTAAGGCGACAACCTTTCGAGATGGGATATTCATTTCTTTCATTTCTGCAAAGGATTGAGGCCCGTTCGTCCAATCTGGTCCTTGACCTGAAAATTCATCGATCCATTGAATAATTCGTTCTGGTTCTGCGCCACCATCAATGATGACCGTATCGCCTGTTGCTCTGTCAGTAACGACTGAACAACGCATTTGCAAAATCCCCACCATAAAATATTCTACCCAAGGGTCCTTGACGGCCATGTTCTTGCGAAGCATATCTCCTTCATGAGACTAGCCTTCATCGATAAGAACCTGTAATGAGTCACTGGACCATTGTCCATCGAGGTCGCAAACTCGTAATTCAAATCGATAATTGCCAGGAGATAATCGAACTTTTACTTTTGATGATGATGCTATTTCCTTTCCCGATTGTTCGATCCAAGACCATGTCTTGATTCGTTCTTGTGGGTCAAAAGAACCACTACCGTCAAGAGTAATAATTACAGAACCATCTTCACCAACTCCGTGATGTTGGTCATCTCCTGATACTGCGCGAGGCACAATTAATTCATCAATCTGAACATTGAGTTCATCAAGGAGAGTTTCATCTGGTAGGATGGCCATTTTCTCAATTGCATCATCGAGTTGAGAAAGCAATTCATCGGTATCAATGTCCAAAGTACCATCTTTTTTGGATGGAGCGATTTCCCCTTGCATACCCTCAAGAGCATCTTGAAGTACAGAAAGCGATACATCAGGAGTTGATGTTTCGGTCATAGAATCCAATTCTTCCTGAGTAAAATATTCCGACATAGAATCATCTTTACTGTACAGTTCTTCAGCAGAAAGTGGAACAACTTCATCCGTTTTTTCAAACCACAATGTCAATTCAGACTCATCAACCTCTATTGGACTTTGTTCAAGGGAAAATTGCCCTATAGGTTCATGTTCTGTCCAATCGTTTTGGTCCTCTCCAGCAAAAAGGCAAACTGAACCATCAACACTTGCTGACAGGTATTGAGTCATCCCCTGATGTTCGATGAGCCATGTTTCACCATCCTCCTCACGCCCATGGATGTAAAACCATGCCGATGCCAAGGTCGTTCCACCTCTATAGAAAAGATTGTTAATTGGATATTTGCATTCCATCCAAACTTGAGGAGGATTCACAAAGTGTTCATCAAAACACAAAACTTGTCCGCTATCAAATCCGCAAAGAATTTTATTTTCAAACGATTCTACATTCAACAGGCGGCTTTTGACATCACAACGATGAATTAACTGCTGATTTTTAAGATTCCAAAACTCAACTTCGAGGACTTCTTCTTCACCTTCGACCATTGCATAACCTTCACGGCCGATTACGAGATATTGCCCCGAATAACCACCCAAACAAGTTATTGATTCTCCTTTTTCTCCACGAGCTGGCCTGCTCCATACCCGAATACCGTTATGAATGACGTGAACTTGACCGTTTTCTTGACTCAACAGCAGATGTTCTCCAACCACAGATGAAAGAACAATATCTGAAAATTGTTCGTTGGCAGAGAAGTTCGTACCATCGGGACGAATGAGAAAAAGGCGACCTAATCCATCAACAACTGCAAAGAAAGATGGAAGTTGATGAAGTTCAAATCCACCGGCTTCTATAGCAAACTGCCAAAGAACATTTCCTTTCAAATCCAGTCGTGTCAGCCCATATGCATCATCGAGTACAAGAATGGATTGGTCCACAACAATCAATTTTCGGATAAACGACTCCGCAATCCATGAACCACATAGTTCAAAATTGCCGTTTTCAACTTGAGCGATGAAGACTTTACCGTCGCCTTCAGCCCATGATGAGATTGTACCACAAGAGGAGAGGCTCAATGCTGTGACTTTCGCCTCGGGCTGAAACGCAACCCGAACAGACCGACTCTTGAGCATGGACTCATGTGACCGTCGGTCTCAATTAATCTCATCCCTTGATTGGGTCATTGAACCAAGAAGTAAAATCTGGATGTGGCCGATACAAACTGGGATGTTTGAGGTGCTTCCAGAGTGCCTTCTTTTCTTTCTCAGTCCATCCACATAATGGCTCTAGTGTAGAGATTGGAGTCGTTTTAACTGCATTTTCTCTACGCTCGATAAACGGTTGGGCATCCTCAATTGAAAGACCTACAATGCCCCAAGCTGGTCGCTGATACATTCGATTCGTCTCGTCTTTGGTTCGACTCCTGACACCCAAAAAAGGATCCCATTTTTTCAGTATTTCTATGTACTCGGGTTTTGAATTAAGAACCGGAATAATACGTGAGCCTCTGCGCATAATGAGAAATGAACTCAAAACATCATCTTCTGATGACAGTTGGGATAAAACGTCACCTTGAACACCAGTAGGCAGACCGCCAGGACCTAATATTCTCTTTTCGATCGATGAAACCTTGGTGGGTTCAAGAATTATTTTGACCCACCAGTCCGGATTGGTGAGATCGACTTTTAGTGAAGAGTCTTGGTCAATAAGGCTCGCACCTAATGCACGAGCATAGGATTGAGAATCCCAAATATCCTTCTTACCCAAACGCTTCACCCGGACTCCGAAAGTCCTTGGTTTACCTACATTGGGATGCCGCTTCAAAAGTAAACTTGAGATGAGTTCTGGGTCTGGATCCTCCGAGAGTTCTACGATGCGATCTATCGCCACAACACCGAGTCCATGACATATCAAATCTTCAACAACTTCGGGCTCAGCAGTTGAATAAACAACATCAAAATCTCTTAACCTGTCTCGAACAAGAGGTACTGACGAATTAACAGCAAGTTGAACCAAGTTCTTACGAAGCGCTCTTTGGAATGACCTGCGGACAACTTTGGATTTCAATCCCAATTCTCCAAAACGTAAAATCCACGAATTTTGTGCCATGCACAAGCCTCAGGTTTCAGTGTCATTGTGTAAATCTACTATTTCATCGTCCTCGGCTGATTCAAGTTTCGCAGTATCGTTTCGAGAAGAGAAAAGTGCGTCAAGATAATCTTGGTCAATATCTCCAGTCACATATTCTCCATTGAAACAACTCGTATCAAATCTTGAAGGAGGGTTCTGGCCAATGGATGTGGCTTCTATTAAATCTTCAAGAGTTTGGTAGAACAGTCTGTCGCTGCCTATTATTGTGTTAATTTCATCAATGGATTTACCGTTTGCAATAAATTCGGTGATTGCAGGCATATCTATTCCGTAAACATTCGGGAAACGAACCGGTGGGGCAGCAGATGCAAAGTATACTTTGGATGCTCCAACATCTCGAGCCATCTCAATAATTTGAGCGCTCGTAGTCCCTCGGACTATAGAGTCGTCAACAAGGAGAATATTCTTCCCTCTAAATTCGTGTTCAATTGCATTCAGTTTACGTCGAACAGACTTTTCACGCAATGCTTGCCCTGGCATAATGAATGTTCGACCAACATAACGGTTTTTCACAAAACCTTCTCGATAAGGAACATCCAATGCTTTGGCCATTTGAAGAGCAGCGATTCGTCCTGAATCAGGTACTGGAATGACTGCATCGATATCGTGTTCAGGCCATTGTTCTAAAATTCGCTTCGCAAGAACATCTCCTTGATTGAGTCGAGCATGATAAACGGAAATCCCGTCAATAACAGAATCTGGTCGAGCGAAATAAACATGCTCAAAGATACACGGAGACGCATCAACCTTCTTTGCGCATTGCCTATGAAACAAATGACCGGAATTTGAGATAAAAATCGCTTCACCAGGTTCAACATCTCTCACAACCTCAAATCCGAGAGCAGTAATAGCAACGGACTCGCTGGCAACGATCCATTCAGTACCACTTTCTCCTGACCTTTTACCAAAAATAAGTGGGCGAATTCCGTAAGGGTCTCTAAACGCAAGAAGCCCGTATCCGGAGATAATCGAAACACAAGCATAACTCCCTTGAACGCGCTCATGTAGATTTGATACAGCAGTAAAAACAGTCTCAACATCCAGGTGGGGTGCCCCTTCAATTTACAGATTTGAACTGTTAGAATCGAGTTCCACTGCTAGTATGTTTAGCAATATTTCCGAGTCGCTGCTTGTATTCATATGTCGATGATGTTTGTCGGTAAGTTGTGTGTTGAGTAGACGCGCATTGGTAAGGTTGCCGTTGTGAGCAAGACCTAGACCGTAGGGGGAGTTCACATAGAATGGTTGGGCCTCTGCTCTAGACGAGGAACCCGCAGTGGGGTAACGCACATGCCCGAGTCCTACGTGCCCTTGTAGTCGACGCATGTGACGTGTGTAGAAAATATCTGAAACCAAGCCATTGGACTTTCGAAGACGGAACTGACCATTCACATCAGTCATAATGCCTGCAGCATCTTGCCCACGGTGTTGCAAAACTGTTAGTCCATCGTAAATCAATTGGTTCACATGGACTCCTTTTTGTCCAACAACTCCAATGATGCCACACATGTTTCTTGCCTCAACTCCCCCAGTGCTTGGCGCTTTGTAGCCATTGTGGCTAGAAAAGTATCCTCCGATTAAGCCTTAGGACGGTGAGTCTTCTTGGACCAGTTGTATTTTCGCATGCGGGCAGTCTGCCCATATCCACATGCTGCACAAACTCCCTTTTGCTTGTGATATGAGTTCCTACCACATCGACGGCAGCGTATGTGGGTCGTCTTTTGACGCTTACCCATAGATGGAGTACCCTTCGACATAGAAACACCTGTGAGTCCGCCCACCGACCACCCCCTTATCAAACCGACGGAGAAGAATACCGGGCGGAAAATCAGTCACTCTTCCTCAAAAAGGAAATCAGAACGTTGCTTTTGAGAAGTAATTGCGGAAAAGGTAACCCCTAAAGACACACCCAAGGCAACGAGAACTGCACCTGCTGAAACGAGCATGTGCACAATGTTGTATATTGCTTGAGCACGAACTGAACCGTTGTCTTCAAGCAACATTGGTCCTTGATCGATAAAGAAAATTGTGGCGAGAATTCCAAGAATTGTGGCACAAAACATACCGACAAGTGGAGCTAGTGGTCGGTTGCGAGATTCACCATAAAAAAACAAATTTCCTAGAAGAACCAGTGAGCATAATGTGTAAGCGGTAAGGGTTGCGTTGGCAAATCGAGTGAATGCCATTTCAGAATCAAAACCTTGAATTCCTGATGAAATGGAAATGTCAATGGCAAGTATCAGCAGAAGTGGCAGGATAAATGCTAGAATCATCAGTCTCCAGGTAAAGACAAGTTTCTTTTCGATCATTCCTGTTCACCTCCAAGATGATTCGAAACGATATCTGCAACCTTTTCAAGTTCATCTTTTGTTGGCGGAGATATTGTTTGGGGCGGGGGAAGGTTACGTTCGTAAACAAATATCACGATGGCGAATACAAGAATAGAGAGTAAACTTCCAACAAGTAGTCCAGCTAAATCAGCAACAGAGAGCCAGAGATGTTCCCTAAATAATTCGGCAGTGATAAGTGGGCCATCGACATTCAATCCCAAGAAAAGAAGAAGAAATGAGAGCCCGGAAAGCATGAAGATTGAATTGGCTTCTTTTTTACGATCAACGCCAATGGTCAACAGTGCAATAGCCGAAAAAGAAGAAAGACTTGCTATGAAAAGAAGGAGTGTTGGCCAAAAAACGTACCAATATGGATTCACATCTCCTTTCGAGAGTTGAGGAGTTAAAATCCACCAATGCATTCCAACGAGCCAAATGAATCCGACTAAGTTCATGAAAACACCGAGTTTTCTGTCACTTTTGGGGAGCCTGCCAACGGGAACATTACCAGAAAAAGAAATGAGATAAAGCCCGATTAATATTAACACGATTGGACCTACAATTGCCCCAAGTAAATGTCCAGCGGCAGATGATGGTGAAGAAGGTACAGTCCATGGACTTAGGCAGACCATTGTAAATCCGACAAAGGCAAGAAACTTGCCAATATTTTTCTCCTTATGATTGGCAAAAGACAAGAACACCCATATGCCTAAAGGCACGACTGCAACAGGAATCCAGAACAAGAGTAGTGCTTGATACATCTCGTCCATACCTATATCGAAAGGGCGAATGTTCATTATCTATCCCCTCGTTTTTACACTCAGTAGTACGAATTACCCTTGAAACCAAAGCCGTCAGCACTAAATACCCAACTCTAGTGGGCTCTTTGCTCAAGGTGCTCTCATGGTCAAAATGCCACGTCAAGTTAAGCGTTACAGCCCATCCGCTGGTAAGCACACTATGCACACAATTGAGAGGGTAAAGAAGAAGCGAGCTTCAGAACTACGCTGGGGTCAACGACGTTTCCGTCGAGTCATGGCTGGATACCGTGGTTTCCCAAGACCAAAACCTGATGGCCGTGAAAAGCCTACAAAGCGAGTGAACATTCTCTATCGTTGCACTGAAACGGGTAAGGCGCATTACGCTCCTTGTCGCCGTTCCAAGAAATTCGAATTAGTTGACAAGTGAGTTGAAGAATATGGCACAAAATTTCCTTAAAGTAACCTGCAAAGATTGCG